>NZ_JBQEMS010000010.1:0-270912 GCF_052044265.1 Sinorhizobium sp. 22678
CTGGTCAGGGTTGCGCAGCCCGGTCGGCGGCGGATGGCTCCAGCTGCAAGATAAACTTTAGCTTTGACATCCCGATCACTCCGCCGCTTTCAGCTGCGCAAGGGCTTGCTGGCGCTTGGCGATGACCACCGGATCCTTGGTAAAATCCGTCTTCCGGCCAGGCTTCGTGCCGCGCTTTTGATAGCCATTGCTCTGGCTGCCGTCGCGAATGCCGAACATATGGTCCGTCTGGCCGGTGCGGCGCGGCCCGCCCTTGCTGCGCTGTTGCTCTCGTCCGGCCTGCATCTCGGCCACCACCGCCAGCATGTCATCAAGGCGCTTGTTCTCAACCACCTCGCAGCGGTGCACCGAGCGCAGCGTGTCGAAGGTTCTGTAGGGCAGGGACGTCCCCTCATGGGTGACCTCGAGGCGACCGTCGGGATAGTCGCAGACAATGACCTTCTTGCCGGCGAGCGCCGTGGCGAGGTCGGTCGGATCGAGGATGAACATCACCTTGTCATAGCGCAGCGTCAGCGACTGCGACAGCTTGCGGATCTCCTTGCGGCACATCGCGCCATCGAGGTTCTCATGCGCGGCAAACGGCCGATGCATGTCCTTCGGATTGCGCGGCGCCTTGCCAAAGCGGCGATTGAAGTCGGCCATGAACTCCGGCGCATAGGCATTCGCCGCCGCGATCGTGTCGATGCCGCGCAGCCGCAGTTCCTTGACGAGGCGATCCTGCAGCGTCTGGTTGGCGCGCTCGACGCGTCCCTTGGCCTGCGGGGTGTTGGCGCAGATGATGTCGATGTTGAGTTCATAAAGGGCTCGCCCGAACTGCGTCAGGCCACTGGTTCTGTCCTTCTTGGAAGCATGGGTGGTGCGGAAGACGCCATGCTTGTCGCTATAGAAGGCGATCGGCTTGCCCCATTGCTGCAGGTAGGCCTTCGTCGCGTGCAGATAGTCGAAGGTGTTCTCCGATCCGGCGAAGCGTAAGTGCAACAGCTTGCCGGTGGCATCGTCGATATAGACGAGCAGGGCGCATTTGGGGCCGCGGCCTTCGAACCACCAATGAAGCGAGCCGTCGATCTGAACGAGTTCGCCGAAACAATCGCGCCGGCCGCGCGGCTGGAAGACCCGCTTCTTGCGCTCGCGTCGCGACACCCAGATGCCGACTTCCATCATCCACTGACGCAGCGTCTCCTTGCTGACGGCAATCCGGTGGCGCTCCAGCAGCTTCTCGGCCGCCAACGTTGGTCCAAAATCCCCGTAATGCTCACGCACCAGATCGAGCACCAGGTTGCGGAAATCCTCGCTATGACGCCGGTTGCTCGGACGGCCGCGCTTCTTCGACACGAGACCGTCGGCGCCGTCCAGGTCATAGGCCTGCAACAGCCGGTGGACCTGACTGCGGCTGAGACGAAGCAACGCGGCCGCCTCGACGACGGTCAGGCTGCCACCGCGAATCCGCTGTATGAGTTCAAGACGATGCAATTCCTTCTGCGACATGGTGATCAAACAAGACATGACGACTCCGAACGCTCATGGTCTCAACCACGCTTCACGTCGCCAGTCTTCCTTCCAAACGTTGACGTTTGACCAGCATCCCGAGAGGCGACGACTGTCGCATCTCTAACCGGCTCATATGTCGCGTCTCTAAACTGCCGCTACATGCATCCATCGCATAAGATAGATTATGGAACGGATCGCTGTGATCTAAGAGAGGCGTAAGTCGCATCGGATCAGTGACTTATATAAGATCTCTGATATGGGACTTTATGCGTCTTCCGCCGACGGCCGGTCGATATCGAATTCCATGCGCATCATGTCGTAAGCCGGCTCGACGTGATCCGGCGTCTCCGCGCACACGGTCTCGTAATCCATCGGCACATGCATATGCGTGAGCACGGCGCGTTTCGGCCGCAGCCGGTTGATCCACACGAGCGACTGCACCAGGGACAAGTGACTCGGGTGAAATTTGTACTGCAGCGTGTCGATGACGAGCAGATCGAGTCCGCCGAGCTTCCCGACCGTTTCTGCCGGAAAGTCGCTGACGTCGCTGCAATAGGCAAAACCGCCGATACGGAAGCCGAGCGAATGGACGTTGCCGTGAAACTGCGTCAGCGGCTCGAACGAGATCGGCCCGCCGGCGCCATGGATGGTCAACGGCGGCAGGTCGTCGGGAATCACATAGGGGTCGACGATCGGCGGATAGCCGCTGCCTGGCGGCGACTCCAGACAATAGCGGAAGCCGTCGCGAATACGGGCCATCGTGAACGCATCGGCCCAGATCGGCACGCGCCTGCGATTCTCGATGACGAAACCGCGCAGATCGTCGATCCCGTGCAGATGGTCCGCATGGGCATGGGTGTAGAGCACGGCATCGATGTGGCGTACATTCGCCGCGATCATCTGGGCTCGGAAATCCGGGCCGGTGTCGATCACCACGGTCGTCTTGCCGCCGTCCGGCGCAAACTGTTCTACGAGCAAGGCCGCTCGCATGCGACGGTTGCGCGGGTTCGACGGATCGCAGGCGCCCCAATCACCGGTGATGCGCGGCACGCCCGGCGACGAGCCGCAGCCCAGAATGGTGAAGACCCGCCGAAACGCCATTTCAAAGCCTCGGCATCTTCGAGAAGATCCTGAAGGCGTTTTCGGTGGTGATTTCGGCAATCTCCTCGCTGGAGACGCCGATGGCTTGCGCCAGCACCTCGGCCGTGTGCGCCACGTAGGCCGGTTCGTTGCGCTTGCCGCGGAAGGGCTTCGGTGCCAAATAGGGCGCGTCCGTCTCGACGATCATCCGATCGCGCGGGACTGTCCTGGCGATGTCCCTCAGTTCCTCGGATTTCGGGAATGTCAGGATCCCCGAAAAGGACACATAGCCGCCGAGCTCGACGCCGATTCGGGCGAGGTCCGGGCCGGACGAGAAGCAATGGAGAAGGAAGGGGAAGGCGCCCTTCCCCGATTCCTCGGTTAGAATCGCAGCCATATCGTCGTCGGCCGACCTGCTATGGATGACGAGCGGCAGTCCGGTTGTTCGCGCCGCCGCGATATGCCGCCTCAATCCCTCCGCCTGCGCGTCGCGCGGCGCGTTGTCGTAAAAATAATCCAGCCCCGCCTCGCCGATCGCGACGACCTTGGGATGGGCGGAGAGCCGAACGAGATCGTCGGCCGTCACGTCCAGTTCCTCATCGGCATTATGAGGATGCGTGCCGACGGAACAGGAGACGTTCGGATATTTTTCGGCGATGGCGAGGATCGTGTCGAACCGTTTCACCCGGGTCGAAATCGTCACCATCTGCGCGACGCCGGCCTCGCGCGCGCGCTCGATGATTGCGTCGCGTTCGGCCTCAAAATCTGGAAAATCGAGGTGGCAATGGGTGTCGATCAGCATGCTTTCGTCTCGTTCAGGCTTCCGGCGCGACGTAGCGCGGGAAGACCGGCTTGGGTGCTTCGAGCGGCGTTCCGGACACGAGGCGCCCGGCTTCGCCAAGATGGGCGAAATCGCGACGGTCGGCCGGCACGGCGACGAGATCCAGGAGTTTTCCCGCCGATTCCGGCATGAATGGCTGCAGAAGGATCGCGACCTGGCGAACGACCTCCGCCGTGACGTAAAGCACGGTTGCCATGCGGCTCGGATCGATCTTCTTCAGCGCCCAGGGCTCCTGGCCTGCGAAGTAGCGGTCGGTCTCGGAAACGACGGCGATGATCGCCGCAAGTGCGCGATGAATGAGCTGCTTGCCCATTTCCTCGCGTGCGGTGTCGATCAGCGAGTCGGCGGCGGCGAGCATCGCCTTGTCTTCGTCGGTCAGCGGTCCACAGAGCGGAATCTGGCCGTCACAATTCTTGACGATCATCGACAGGGAACGGCTGGCGAGATTGCCGATACCGTTGGCGAGGTCGGAATTGATGCGGGTCGCGATCCCCTCCTCGCTGTAGCTGCCGTCCTGGCCGAACGAGACTTCGCGAAGGAAGAAATAGCGGATCTGATCGAGGCCGAAATGCTCGACCAGATTGAACGGATCGACCACGTTGCCGAGCGACTTCGACATCTTCTCGCCCTTGTTGAGCAGGAATCCGTGAGCGAAGACGCGCTTGGGAAGCGGAAGACCGGCCGACATCAGGAAAGCCGGCCAATAGACGGCGTGGAAACGGATGATGTCCTTGCCGATGACGTGGATATTTGCCGGCCAGAATTTCGCGCGCGGACCCGTCGGGTCGGTCAGATAGCCGGTGGCGG
Source organism: Sinorhizobium sp. 22678 (assembly GCF_052044265.1). Classification (NCBI taxonomy): domain Bacteria; kingdom Pseudomonadati; phylum Pseudomonadota; class Alphaproteobacteria; order Hyphomicrobiales; family Rhizobiaceae; genus Sinorhizobium; species Sinorhizobium sp. 22678. Next base: position 4,217 of record NZ_JBQEMS010000010.1, read on the forward strand.
TGACGTAGTTGGTCAGCGCGTCGACCCAGACATACATCACATGAGCGGGATCGTTCGGAACTTTGATTCCCCAGTCGAATGTGGTGCGCGAGACGGAGAGGTCCTTCAAGCCCGACTTGACGAAGGAAATGACCTCGTTGCGCCGTTCCGCCGGACCGATGAAGTCGGGATTTTCCTCGTAGTGCTTGAGGAGCTTGTCCTGGTAGGCGGACAGCCGGAAGAAGTAGCTCTCTTCCTCCACCCATTCCACGGGCGTTCCCTGCGGTCCGTAACGTACGCCGTCGCCGCGCAGTTCCGTCTCGTTTTCCTGGTAATAGGCCTCGTCCCGAACGGAATACCACCCGGCATAGGAATCCTTGTAAAGGTCGCCCGCCTCGCCCATGCGGATCCAGATCGCCTGCGAGGCCTCGTGGTGGCGCTGTTCGGTCGTGCGGATGAAATCGTCGTTGGAGGCGTTGAGCAGCCGCGCCATATTCTGGAATTCGGCCGAATTGCGGGCGGCAAGCTCCTGCGGCGAAATTCCTTCCTTCTTCGCCGTCTGCTGCATCTTCTGTCCATGCTCGTCCGTCCCAGTCAGGAAGAAGACCTCGCGCCCATCAAGCCGCTGAAAGCGTGCCATGGCATCCGTCGCGATCAGCTCGTAGGCATGACCGATATGCGGCTTGCCGTTCGGATAGGAAATCGCGGTGGTGATGTAGAACGGGGACGTATCTCTCATAGCGGGCTTCGATATCCTCGGGACAGAAACTATGGGGTGCTATTACCGCATCGCCTTCGGGTAGGAAACCGGTAGATCACGTTGAATTTAGGCCGGAGCGACCTGACCATGGCCGTGAACCGTCTTCGAGGGGGAAAATTCGGGCTCCGCGGAAACCTCGCATACCCTTCTCCACCCGGAGCGCAAGTGAAAGCTTCTCTCCAGCCGCGGGGCTTCCCGCGATATCAGACGGGATTGACACGAAAGATCGTCTGGAACAAAACAAAAACAAACGGGGGGAGAGTGTGTGCTCAACGAACTCAGACGAAAATTCGAGAAAGCGTCGGCGGGCTATGCGGCGATGCATTCGATCAGCCGTGATCCGGATTGGTTTATATTGAAACTGCAGGAGGAAATGGGGGAACTGACGCAGGCCTGGAACAACGCCACAGGACGGGGGCGCGACCGGCAGGTCTCCCCGGAGACGCTGCGCCAGTCGATCGCCGACGAAACGGCCGATCTCCTCGGCCACGTTCTGCTCTTCGCCCACCACAACGATATAGACCTGGCTGCGGCAATCGAGCGAAAATGGAAGTTCGCTCCCTACCTATAGAGCTTCCTTGAGATCATCGAGGAGGGAAAGAACCGTCTGCTTGCGGTCGAGGTTATAGGCCGCGCTCAGCGTCAGGCGTTCGCCAACGGTGCTGGACAGCCTGGCGAACCGTTCGGCCGCGCCGACGTCGCCGGCGATCGCCGCCTCGCGAGCCATCCGCATGATGCGCCCCGACAGCAGCGACGAAAAGAAATCGAAGATCGTTTCGCTGTCCTTGCCCGAAAGCACGTCGGCCAGCTTGTGCATGTTCTTGCGAACGGCCGGGCCCTGCCCCGCCAGAATGTCTTCGAAAGCCTCGGCTATATCCAGCCCGCCATAGTTGACGAGCTTCAGCGCCTCAGAAACGCTGCCGTTTGCGGCGGCGAGGACGCGCTCTGCATTCAGGCCCGCGAGATCGAGCCCGAGATGCGCAAGCGCCTGGCGCAGCGCTTCCGTGTCCAGAGGCTTCAGCCGCAAAGGCAGGCAACGCGAGCGGATGGTCGGCAGGAGTTTTCCCGGCGCATGGGTGAGCACCAGAAACAGCGAACGGCGCGGCGGCTCCTCCAACATCTTCAAAATGGCATTGGCGGCGTTGCGGTTGAGATCGTCGGCCGGATCGATGATGACGATGCGCCAGTTTCCGGTGCCCGACGTCTGGCCGAAGAACTTGCCGGCGCGGCGAACCTCGTCGACCGTGATCGCGCCCTTCGTCCTGCCCGTCTTTTCGTCCACTGGGCGCGCGAGATGCAGGAGATTGTGCGATGCGCCCGAACCGAGCTGTCTCGTGACGATAGAGGCGGGATCAGGGTCGGCAAGCCTTTCGGGGGCGTCTGCCGGATCCGGATGGCTCAGGACATGATTGGCGAAGCGGAAGGCGAGTGTGGCCTTGCCTATCCCCTCCGGCCCTTCGATCAGGATCGCGTGATGACCCTTTCCGGACCGGTAGCTCTGTGCGAGAAAGGCTTCCGCCTCCCGATGACCGAAGAGCTTGCTGTTCATCACGGGAGCAAGCGCGCCCTCCAGCACACCTGGCTGTTCCGGGGTCATGACGTCGCTTCCACATTCGAGGGTTGCGGCTTGCCCTCAAGCGGCAATAGCGCCTCGGCGAGACTCAATACTTCGGCAGCGATCGCGGTCGGCGGACGGTTGGCATCGACGACGCGGCATCGCTCCGGATCGGCCGCGGCAATATCGAGAAAGGCTTCGCGCCGCTTTTCATGCGTCGCCAGCTGTTCCTTTTCAAATCGGTCGGGACTGTCGTTTGCGGCGCGGCGGCGGGCGCGCTCCAGCCCGACCGAGGCGGGAAGATCGAAAATGATGGTGCAGTCGGGAATGACACCGTTCACCGCAACGCGTTCCATGGTCTCGACGAAGGCCGGTTCCAGATTGCCGGTCACGCCCTGATAGACGCGCGAGGAATCCATGAACCGATCGCAAAGGACGATCGTTCCTTGCTGGAGCGCCGGCCGGATCACCTCCTCGACGTGGTCGCTGCGAGCGGCCGCAAAGAGGATCGCCTCCATCCGGACTCCGAAGGACTCCGCCGCGCCCGAAAGAAGGACGTGGCGAACGGCTTCGGCACCCGCGGAGCCTCCCGGCTCGCGCGTGGTGAGCACGCGGTAGCCGCGCGCGCTCAGCGCTTGCGCAAGAAGGCGCATCTGGGTCGACTTGCCGGCCCCCTCTCCCCCCTCGAATGTTATGAACAAACCCTTGGTCAGCGACACTTCAATTCCCGGATCGGCGTGCATTATCGTCCCTGTTTAGCCGATCGGTCCCGCGGAAGAAACCGTCGCAAAGCGCATTTGTCACAGCCAGAAGAACAGCAGTTCCTGCAGCGCGTCGAGCGCCCGGCTCGTGAGCGTTCCGGACTCGACCGCCCTCGCCGTCTTCACGGGAACTTCCCGCAGCAGCTTGTCCCCGTTCCAGAGCTTGACGACGCCGACCTGCTGACCGGCAGCGACGGGTGCGTTGAGCGGCCATTTGTAGACGATGCGTGCCGTCAGCCGTTCGGGATTTTTTACCGGCAGCAGAACGTCGACCGGGCTGCCCGCCACGAGCGCCACTCGGGAATCCGCGCCGCCGTAGACGCTCGCCTCTCCGATGGTTTCACCATCTGCGAAAATGCGCCGTTTCTCGAAAGCGGTCATCGCCCAATCCAGGACCCTGCGGCTCTCGTCGATTCTCTCCTTTTCGCTCTCGAGGCCCCCCATCGCGAGAAAGACCCGGCGGTCGCCCCGTTGCATCGAGACGGCGAGCGAGAAGCCGAAACCCTCCGCAAAGCCGGTCGCCAATCCATCGACGCCGACATTCGCGGCGATCAGAGGGTTCTTGTTGCGCTGAAGGATCTTGTTCCACTCGAATTCCGGCTGCGAATAGAGCCGGTAGTAATTCGGGTGCGCCTCGTACAGGTGCCGCGTAAGGGCGACGAGTTCGCGCATCGTGATCTTGTTTTCCGGATGCGGCAGCCCCGTGGCATTCCTGAATGTGGCGACCGGCAGCCCTAGCTCGCGGGCCCGCTTGGTCATCAGTTCGGCAAAAGCAGCCTCGCTGCCAGCAATTCCCTCAGCCAGGACAATGCACGCATCGTTGGCGAGTTGCACCGTTGCGCCCTGGATGAGATCCGCAACGCGGATCCTGGATTTGATCGCGGCGAACATCGTTGCAGTGCCGGAGGGGGCCCCGCCTGTACGCCACGCATGTTCAGAAACCTCGAAACTCGTCTCGGACGTCAGGTCGCCCTTATCCAGGGCTTCGAAAACCACCTCCATCGCCATGAGTTTGGCGAGCGAGGCAGGCGGGACGGGTGCATCCTCGTCGCGTGAAAAGAGCACTGTGCCCGTCTCGGCATCGACGAGATATATCTGCTTCGCTTTGGTGTCGAAGGCGGGCGTCTGTGCGACCGCTGGTCCCGAAACGATGGCCGCGAGGAAACCTACGACCGCAAGCCACTTCATGCGCATGAGAAACTCCGGTTCTGCATGGGCATATCAGCGCGAAAAGCCCTCTTCAACCGGCGTCAGCGCGAGTCGGCGTTTCGGTACTGGCGCTTCGCATAGGCGAGAATGGAATCGGGGGTCAGCGGATTGCGATCGACCATGATCGCCTCGAAGGGCGAAGGCTTGTCGCTGACGCGAACTTCGACATAGGCCGCAGCATAGGCCATGCTGCCATCCGGCAGCGGGATCAATTGCGGGCGCGACGTAGGCATGGGGCCGATCTGCGGCAGAACGACGAATTCGCCGAAGGCGCTTGGTGCCGCCGAGGCCTGGGCCGGCTTTGCCAGCGCGTTCACCGGTACGCCGGCATCGAGCGTCGATCTGTTCGGAACCGGAACGGCGCGGAGATTCGGAACCATGTCGCGCAGCGGCTCGTTGGAAGCCACCATCACGCCTGAGGCGATCTGCCCTTCCGGCATCACGCTCGGGCCACGGTCGCCCTTCCTGACGTACGAAGCCATGAGGTAGGGCATGTCATTGCCTTCGAGCGGCGCACGACCGACATATTGAACGCGAACATTGGCGCTTCCCTTGCGCTTGATGTCCAGCAGGTCGGCGGTTTTCGAAGAGACGTCGATGATCCGGCCGTACTCATAGGGGCCGCGATCATTGACACGCACGATGACGGACGTGCCGTTCTCCAGGTTGGTCACGCGCGCATAGCTCGGCAGCGGAAAGGTCGGGTGAGCGGCCGAAAGGTGATGCTTGTCATAGACTTCGCCATTGGCCGTCAGCCGGCCATGGAAGGCAGACCCGTACCAGGAGGCCATCCCGCTCTTGTTGTAGCCGAAATCCTCCTTCGGCTGATACCACCTGCCTTTGACCTGATAGGGTTTGCCTACCTGGTAGCGGCCACCGCCCTTGGGAATGTTGTTTCCGGTAGCGACTCTGGGGCTGGCTTTGACGCCATAGACGGACTCGGCGAAGTATTCCTTGCTCCGCGACTTGGTCTTCTTGACGCTCGACGTCGACCCGCAGGCCGCAAGCACCGCGCAAAGCAACGGAACCGCTGCGAGACGGAGCCCCCTCACAAGATATGCCGCACCGTTATTGGATGTCATCTGTCCCACAAGATCATTCGCAAAGCCGCACCCGAAATCCGCTCCTGCAGCGCTCGCGCATCCGACCGAACGCGCAACGATCGTCGCAATCGTGCAGTAGTTCCCCCCGCGAGAATTTCGCCGTCCCGAAACGGAACAGTCGAACAATCATGACAACAACAAGGCGAAATTGCGAACCGGAGGACGAACGGAGGCTAAAAAACGCTCGCTATGGTTTATGAAGCGTAAATGAGTCGCTGGACCATGGTCCGATAGAGCGCGCCAAAGGTCCGAAACCCGTTGCCGGGTTTCCCTGCCGATACATATCGCAATAAGCACCCGCGCGGCTCGTCGGCCGCGGGGTGCGGCGGCCTCAGAGCTGGCCGAAGCTTCCCGTCGGTGCAACTCTGAGGCTCCGTCCCCGGTTGGCGTGGTGCCCGTGCTCCGGCCCAAGTCCGAGAGGATATCGCAATGGACGACAGATACGATTATGGGCCGCCGGAGCGACGGGCGGCAACCGGCCTCCCCTTAGGCATAATGCTCCTGTCGATGTTGGCGATTGCCGTTTATCTGCTTGCCGGAGCGGCGCTCCTGGACGGCAGAAGTCCGGATGTCGCGGCCTACGTCGCCCGGGCAGGCGACGAAAGACCGCCTGCAGCGCCGGACAGCGGACGGCGCCCGTGACGATGGCCCACAACCGTGCCACGGCGTATGCGGCGCGGCACGCCTCGAATGCAAGCAAATGCTCCGGAGCAAGTTGACGCTGTGATCAAAGCTGCTAAAAAGCCAGCCGTTGGTGAATGGGCAGCAAACCCGGTAGCGATCGCCGGTCCATCGAGAACTCGGAAACGAATTTCACGAAGCTCCGCAATCACCTGGAAGAGTGGCCGAGCGGTTTAAGGCACCGGTCTTGAAAACCGGCGTGCGTGAAAGCGTACCGTGGGTTCGAATCCCACCTCTTCCGCCATTTCAGAATTGATCCGGGCACGCCGGAATTCCCAGCTTCTCGTCACTGATGGCCGTCTTCCCCAGCCGCAAGGCTCGTGGCCGCCCTGCCCTTCCGACGCTTTGCGTCACCTGCCGGAGCGGAAGAAGCTGCTTGGGACTCCATCGCGAAGGGGCGATATTCGGGTGGGTGAATTGCAGCGTGCCCTACCGGGCGGCAAGGGTGAAGCCGGCAAACGGAATGCACTGGCGCGCGGGGCCGAAAAATCTTATACAATGGGTGACCAGTGGGGTCGTAGCTCAGTTGGGAGAGCGCCGCAATCGCACTGCGGAGGTCGAGGGTTCGACTCCCTTCGACTCCACCATTCCCATCTTTTGTCCAGCCCGGAGACCTAGGTGACAGAACTTACCTGGGGCAACTTCGACCGATGCCGGACGTCAGGCTGCCAGGGCTCGGTCGATGCCGAGGCTCGGCTGCGCTTGCCAAAAAAGCTGATTTGAGAGAAAGTTTTAGTCTGACCCGTTCGAGGTCTGGGCAACTCCCGCGAGTGGAGAAAAACATGCCTGTTAAATCTTTGGTGGCAGCCGTAATTTTTTCCCTCTTCGCCCTTTCGGGGTGCGCCAGCACAGGCTCGACCAACACGACCTATACCCAGTGGTACGGGCCCTATCCCGAGCCTGAATTCGACGTTCTTACGCCGGGCGGACTGCGGCTTGCCTATTAGCATGGCATAGGCGAGCGACTGGGGCGGCCGCTGTAAGCCAAACATGCGAGAGCGTATCGCCCCCTGCCCCGACATTCCGAGCGATCGCCAACGACACGCCGGATCGGAAGCGGACAGGCATTCAGCAGCAAGCGGTATTCACGGAATTTTAGGCACTTGCGGAACACATATGGAACAGATAGGTTCTGTTCTTGATTTGTTTCGCGATTCTGGAGTGACGCCATGCTAACCCGCAAGCAACAGGAATTGCTTCTGTTCATTCATGAACGAATGAAGGAATCCGGGGTTCCGCCGTCCTTCGACGAGATGAAAGATGCCCTGGACCTTGCCTCCAAATCGGGCATCCATCGTCTGATCACCGCACTCGAAGAGCGCGGGTTCATTCGCCGGCTACCGAATCGCGCTCGAGCCCTCGAAGTCATCAAGCTGCCGGAGGCCTATGCCGGTGTTTCGCAGGTCCGCCGCGGCTTTTCGCCGAGCGTGATCGAAGGCAGTCTGGGCAAGCCTGCGGCCCCGCCCCCCGCACCGAAACCGGCGCCCCCGGCCGAGATCGCGTCGGTCGCTGTCCCGGTCATGGGCCGCATTGCCGCCGGCGTGCCGATTTCCGCAATCCAGAACAACATGCACGATATTTCCGTACCGGTCGAAATGATCGGCAGCGGCGAGCACTACGCTCTCGAGATCAAGGGTGATTCGATGATCGAGGCCGGCATCCTCGATGGCGATACGGTGATCATCCGGAACGGAAGCACTGCCACCCCCGGGGATATCGTCGTCGCCCTGATCGACGACGAGGAAGCAACTCTGAAGCGTTTCCGTCGCAAGGGCGCCTCTATTGCGCTCGAAGCCGCCAATCCGGCTTACGAGACACGGATATTCGGTCCGGATCGGGTCAAGATCCAAGGCAGGCTTGTCGGCCTCATCCGGCGGTACCACTAGCCTCCCGACCAGGTGTGCAGGCGTTTCCCACGGAAGTACGCAATTTCAAAGCGTTAGAAGTGGGGGCATTGCGCCTTGGGGCGCTATGGCCACGCCTCCACAGAACCGAAGCCATATTATACAGAATAAAAAAGACCCTATTCCAAATGTACCCTCTTGCGGATTGCGGGCAATCATTCTAAATCCGCGCCACGATTTGAAAAATCGCAAATCGTAGAGGCCTCGTGGCGGAGTGGTGACGCAGAGGACTGCAAATCCTTGTACCCCGGTTCAATTCCGGGCGAGGCCTCCAAAAAACCACCCCTATTCAGCTTTGTTACCGACAAATCTTACCTGCGTCAGACGAAGGCGAAATCCGCGCCCGCAAAGACGAAGTTGGCAGCGCTGAGGTCGGCAGCGTGGATGCCGATCAGAGTGACCTGATCGACCGTGCCATTCAACTGCAGGACAGCGTTCCCGTCGGCATCGTTGCCGATGTTGGGCAAAAAATCAGCGAAGTCGTCGTAGCCATAGCCAGCGATTTGGATGACGTCCTTGTCCAATTCGAAGTCGAAGATCTCATCCCGACCACTGTTTCGTGAAAACAGGAACTGATCGGCACCGGTCTCGACCGCGAAGGCTGCGGTCAGTCGACCATCACCCCAGAGCTGATCGTTACCGGTGCCGCCGATCAAGAGGTCGTTCCCACCCGCGGTGTCCACGCCGACCTCTGCATCGCCATACAGGACATCATTGCCTTTGCCTCCGTCGAGCAGGTCGTCGCCGCCACTGCCGCCACGTGAGAAAAGAACGTCTCCAACGAGAAAGTCATTGCCCGAACCACCATACAGGTGGTCGTTGCCGCCAATGCCGGATTCCACGACGCCCTGGTCGAGGCCATCGCCGTAGAGCTTGTCATGGCCCTCTCCGCCCTGGAGGCGATCGTTCCCGCCAACGAAAAAATCGCCCAGGGAGAAAGCGTCGCCCGAGAGAGTATCGTCTCCGGCGCCGCCGTCGAGCCAGTCGTCTCCACCACGTCCGCTGAGGCAATCGTAGCCATCGCCATAGAGTGTATCGTTGCCTTTGCCGCCAGAGAGACGATCATTCCCTCCGGCGACGATAGCGGAATCAATCGCATCGATCTGGAAGGCATCGCCGTACAGCGTGTCGTCGCCGGCGCCGCCGTCGAGCTGGTCGTCGCCACCACGCCCCTGATTGGAGATCGTCCAAGCGTCGCCGAAGAGCGTGTCGTTGCCCCCAAGGCCGTCAAGGCTGTCGCGGCCACCCTGCCCCGAAGACAGGAAGCCGCCGATTTCGGAGACTCCCAGGCTATTGCCGGTCGTGAACGGGTCTCCGAAGATAATGTCCGGATCGTTCGTTCCGAAGATGTGGTTGTCCAGCCCGAGCCAAGGGGCGATGCCACCGATTAGATGCGCCATTTTTCTCTCCACAGTGCTGTAAAGTAGGCGATGCTCGTCTTGGGAAACCAGGACGGCCTTCGCGGCGCCGACTTCGTCGGGCCCCGTCGGAGTGACGAGCTAACGCTATGAAAATACGGATTTCCTACGAAAGACCGTTACACCCTTTTCCTGAAAGCGCTCCAATGTTGCCGAACGCGATGCTCCTGTCTATTGACCACTTTGGATTAACTACAAGTTGTACTTTGCGACCACACTCAGCGTCCGGATACTGGAAGAAGGACGAGCTCTCCCACGCTACCGAAGACGTCCGCGAAGGCGAAACCTCGAGGATCGTGTGGTCTCGTGATCGGCGGTTGTGATATAGCGGTCCGTCGGCCGGCCTCATCGGGAGGGCGGCACTCGAAGCGCGACATGATGGATATTCCTTGGGGCTACATTCAGCGCCACTTCGATTGGCTCGGGCATGTGGTCGAGGGCTTCTGTATTGCAGCAGTCGTCGCCCTCCTGTTCATGGCGATTGCGCCGAGAAGGCTGGCGCTGATCATCGGCCTCGCCTTCGCCATCGGACACTTCCACGGCCGCGAGAAACGTGATTTCGAGATCAGCGCAAAGCTGCCGCCGCCTCACCTGGAGGGTTATGAAATGTGGAGGTGGAGTTGGGATCAGGCGACCGATTTCTGGCCGGTCGCTTTGGTCCTCGCCTGCGTCATTGTCGCCCTCCTGCCCGAACGACGTCGAAAGCCGCGCAATTCCGACGACTGAAATGCGTGCATCCGGATGCTGGCGGAACTCTTGGCAAGGCCCACCTCTCAGGACCTGCCGGACGAGTTCGGCTTGCTGCGCCATCGGGCCCACCATACGGCCAGCTTGCGCCGCCGTCGGCGCATCGAGGGAATATCGTGCGAAAGCACGAGCAGGCCCAGAGGAACCATCCAGAAGCCCAGGATGGGCAGAAAACCGAGCAGACCGCCGAAGACGAGCAGAACGCCGATGAGCACGCGCAATGCCGGCGAATTGGGCAGGCTCATCCGCCATTTGCCGAGCACAATCTCACGCGTCTTGGGATTGATGCCAAAATGCTTCTTCGCCATCACTCTTCTTCCGTACCAATGACCCCACAGTTGGTGCCTTCTCCACAGGGCGGCAACCGCCTGCCGACATTTTTTTTGAAAAACCGCTTGGCAAATCGGAAAAGCATTTGTATTAGCAGCCTCACTTCTGCGGCGCAGATGATCCCTGGTAGCTCAGCGGTAGAGCACTCGACTGTTAATCGATAGGTCGCCGGTTCGAATCCGGCCCGGGGAGCCAGTTTCCAAAGCCCTGCACCTCACGGTGCGGGGCTTTTTCTTTGAATATTTTCAATCGCTTAACCGATCATGGCAAATGCACCAAGCCTCTAAGGGTTCGGTGCTGGCTTGCTTTTTGGTTACATTTTGGCTGCTTTTCGGACCACACAGGCCGGCAAACGGGGAATTCCTAGGGTTCGAAGATATTGCGTGTTACGCAATGAGAAACGCCGCAAGCGGCATCTATCGCTATTATCGCCGCGCCCGAGCTGCACAAGAACTATCACGCGGCATGGGAGAAGGCGCGGATCAGGAGACGAACGCCACGAAAGGCGGGACGCGACCGCCATTTGAGCCGGAGACAAAGGAGGTCCAGCAGGCGACGCTCTTTTGAGCGTTATTTCTTGCCGAGATATTCCATCACTTTTTCGCGGTTCGGCCCAGCTTCACGGATCGCCTTCAACGCCTTTTGCCGCGTCACCTTCGCCGTTCTCATGAGGTAGGCCACCTCGTGCTCCTGTTCGGAAACGAGCTCACGGTCGCGGCCTTTCTTCTTCGGATTATCTGCCATGCTTTCCTCTCATCGACGGTCTACCACGAGCCGCCCGACAACCATCTATTGCTGAGATAGTCCTTCGTTTTCACCCCGGCAGGGTTTCCTTCACGGAGGGCCTCCTGCACCATCCTTCTCCTATAGGCCGCACTTTTCTCATCACTGGCGACCCCATGCCCCTCAGTGGAAACGAGATCGCGGTTACGATCCGGCTCCTTGTCATTATCTGCCACTCTTTTTCTCCATGTACTTGGATGAAGAATAGGAGCGGATCACACTTCGGCAAGGGCGGGCTTATGACGCGTCACTAGGTGATGTCATAGTCCGGGGCGCGCCGTCGACCGGTAGCATTTCACTATCCGTATCAGGGACGTCCACGGCTCAATCAGTGCCTCGATGTTCTCAGCTTCAGATGTCCTCTTTGCTCAATTCAACTCGAGGTCCGGCGCGGCATTCCTGCTGCGCCGGGCTTTTGCATTCGATGAGCCCCGCATCAACACCGCAACTGAGCGCGGTCTCGCCGGCTGGCCTCGTGCTGGCCGGACATGTCGCCTCTTACTTCAAGCGCTCGAGGAGTTCCTGCGCCACGGCGGGGGCCGAGGCCGGATTTTGGCCCGTGATCAGTTCCCGATCGGTGACGACATGCGCGCTGAAGGGCGCATCGGAATGACTATAGCGAGCACCTGCTTGCGTGAGAGCATCCTGCGGATAGAACTTCATCGCGCCGCCGCCGAGCAATCCCTTTGCCAGTTCCTCTTCCTCATTGCTGATCACAGTCAGGTTGTAGCCGGCATAGATCCATTCACGGTCTGCTTTCGCTGCGCCTTCGGTTTCGAGCTGTGTGGTGAAAGCCTTCGGGTCCCGCAGGGTCGAGATGAGCGCGATGGGGCCATGGCAGGCGAGCGCGGTCGTCTTGCCCTGTTCATGGAAATGCGTCAGCAACTTGCCGAGCTCAGGGCTGACAAGAAGATCCTGCATCGGGGCATGGCCGCCAGGGACATAGACCGCGTCGAAATGGTCGTAGCCGATCTGCTCGACCCGCGCGAGACTGATTACGGGCGAGGCAGTGTCAGACAGCAAGCCGATTTCCTCAAGCTGCGCTTCGCTCGCCTTCATCGCAGCTTCGTCTCCGCCGAAATACATCTTGTCGATAGAGGTTTTGTCGATGGACGGCGCCGTGCCCTTGGGGGTGGCGAAGGTGATCTCGTGACCGGCATCGAGCAGCGCCTCGACCGGCTGCATCAGTTCGTTGAGGTAAAAGCCGGTCTGGAAGACCTTGCCGTCCGTCAGGTCGAGATGGTCTGAATCGGAAAGAACCACCAGCACGTTTGCTGCATTTGCGCTGGCGGCGCTGAAACCGAGGGCAAGGGTGATGGCGAGGCGACGCAGGTATTTCATCGTCTGTCTCCGGATGCTTGAAAATTGCGTTGTCAGGAGTGTGTTGCGGCTGTGTCAGCCGGCGATCTTCGCCAGCCGATGCAGCGAGAAATCGGCGAAATAGTCGCCGACGCCGCTGGCCAGAAACCGCTGCATGGCAGCGCCTTCCATGTGGGCACGCCATTGTGCTTCGCTCTCCCAGCTTTCGACGAAGATGCGAATGCGGCCGTCATCGAGGGACTGGTGCAGTTCGTAGCGCAGGCAGCCGTCCTCCATGAGAGTCTCGGCGACGAGCTTTTCCTGGGCAGCCCCAAGGGCCGCCTCCTTGCCGTCTTTGGCGGTAGTCATGGCAATGATGGTGAGCGGAGAATTTGACATCGCACGCGCTCTCTCAGGCAATCGTATTGACGAGGCCGCCCTCGGCGCGCAGTGCTGCGCCGTTGGTGGCCGACGAAAGCGGGCTGGCGAGATAGGTGACGAGGTTTGCCACTTCTTCTGCCTCCACCATCCGCTGCAGGATCGAAGCGGAGCGCGCAGTGGCGAAGAATTCGGCCTCGATCTCTTTGATCGGAGCGGAAGGATCGGTGGCCTGGCTGCGCAGGAAGGTCTCGATGCCTTCCGAACGGGTCGGCCCCGGCAGCACCGCGTTCACCGTGACGTTGGTGCCGCGCGTCAGTTGCGCCAAGCCGCGCGAGACGGAGAGTTGCGCCGTCTTGGTGGTGGCGTAATGGATCATGTCGGGCGGGATGGCGAGGCCGGACTCGCTTGAGATGAAGATGATCCGACCCCAGTTCTGCTCCAGCATGCCAGGCAGGTAAGCGCGCGACAGGCGTACGCCGCTCATCACGTTCACCTCGAAGAGATGGTTCCAGTCAGCGTCGGTGATGGCGCCGAAGTCCTTGCTTTCGTAAATGCCAAGATTATTGACCAGGATGTCGACCGACGGCGCGGCCTTGGCGATGGTCGCTGCGCCATCAGCGGTGGCAGCGTCTGCGAGAACGCCGGCAACGGATTCCCCGCCGGACGTCTTGATGTCGGTGATGGCTATGTCGAGCTTCGGCCGGTCGCGGCCGGTGATGATCACATTCGCGCCTTCGCGGGCGAGCGCGCGGGCGATTTCGAGCCCGATACCAGCGGTGGCGCCGGTAACGAGCGCGGTTTTATCGGTCAGTTGCAAATCCATGACGTGGCTCCTGATTGTGTCCGAACGCAATCTATGATCTGAGAGCCCGAGGAACTATTGCCGCCACTGGATATGCATCTGTGAATGGAGATCATCAGTGCCGCGCATTTTGATGGAACGCTCTGGCGAGATGGAGGTGTTTGCGCGAGTGGTGCAGGAGGGCGGCTTCTCGGCGGCCGCGCGCAGCCTCGACATCACGCCATCGGCGGTCAGCAAGCTGATCGCGCGTCTGGAGGCAAGACTTGGCACGCGCCTTCTGATGCGCACGACCCGCGCGCTAACGCTGACCGAAGAAGGCGAGGCTTATCATCACGCCGCGCTCAAGATCTTGCAGGCTCTGAACGATGCTGATCGGGAAGCGTCGGGCGGCGCCGTTCGTGGCCGGCTTCGGGTGAACGCCACCATTCCGTTCGGCACCATGTTCGTGGCGCCTGCGATGCCCGCCTTCATCGCGCGGAACCCCGATTTGATCGTTGATCTCAGCTTCGCAGACGGTATCGTCGATCTCGTCGCGGAAAAGACCGACGTCGCCATTCGCATGGGCAACCTGCCGGACAGCGGCCTGATCGCGCGAAAGCTCGGTCAGAGCAGGCGAGTGGTGTGCGCCGCGCCTTCGTACCTGGAACGCAAAGGAAAGCCCCAGACGCCCGCCGACCTCGAGCGTCATGACTGCCTGACCTTCAACTTTCGCCGCGAGCGGCCCTCATGGCCCTTCCGGTGGGACGGCCGGGAGATCGCCCAGGCGGTCACCGGAAGCCTGGTCGTCAACAACGGTGAGACGATGAAGCAGATGGTGCTGGCCGGAGCCGGCGTTGCACGGCTCGGGCTGTTTCACGTCGCCGCCGACATCGCCGCCGGAAGGCTCGTGCCTCTGCTCGAGGACTGCAATCCAGGTGATCTCGAACTGATCCACGCCATTTACGTCGGCGGTGGACCATTGCCGCATCGGGTTCGAGCCTTCATTGAATACATGATCGATGCATTGGAAGAGTCACCCCTCCTGAAGGGCGGATAGGTGTTATGCGGGGCCGTCTAGTCGAGGTCGGTCTGGATCCAATGCGGCGAATGGTGGACGTCTATAGTCTGTAAACGCCCTGGTCCGAGATTTTCGAACCGGTGTGGGATGTTAGCCGGGCCAAACACAGCCTGACCGGCAGTCGCGTCGAGGACAGTGTCTCCAACGAAAAAACGGGCCCGGCCCTCGATCACGACAAACACCTCGTCATAGGGATGCACGTGAAGACGGGGGCCTTCGCCAGTGCGGTTGGTGCCGTAAGCGAGCACGGTCACCGGTGCTCCGAGTGTGTCACCCGGCAAAGAGCCACGCCAGGGACCTTCAGCACCCGGATCAAAAAGCGTTGCCTGAGCAGGCGCGCTTCCGCTTGGCCTGACCGAATTGACGTCGAAATCTTCGCGCGTCATGTCATCTCTCGCGAATTGTCCATCTCTGTGTGTCACAGTTCAGTATGAAGTCAGCCGGCCTATCCAGAGCCGCGACCGAATTGCCCTGCATCGCGGCTCCAATCTCCGGATATCTGGCGCAGCAAGTGCGCTACGTGATCGTCCCTTCCTTACGTCGGTGAAGCCGCTCATGCGCTGTTCAGATGGAGGATGTTGCCGTCGGGATCCTTGAACCAGACCATCTTGAACCCGTTCGCATCGTGGAGCCCGTCTTTGTATGGCACGCCCTCCATCTCATAGCGCTCGAACGTCACACCCTTGGAACCCAAGTCGGCAACGATGGCGTCGATGTCTGGTCCGCAGTCCCACACCACGGCATTGGCCTTGTTGGTGCCGGCAAATTCCGAACTATAGACGACCAGATACGTCGCGCCCGTCTTGTAGACCAGCACGCCTTCCATGCCTTCGTCGTTGAGTTCAAGCCCCAGTATATCACTGTAGAAACGCCTCGCCCGATCGATGTCGCTCACCGCGACAATGGCCGAGGAAGACTTGTCGTTGAGTGCGTTCATGGAATGTCTCCTTGATTGAGAGGACGCATGACCTGCTTCGGTTCCGACACCGAAGAGGGTGGTCTCGGCAATTATCCAGAAAGTGACACAAACGAATGAGGCTGCATCGGCGATGCTAAATGTCCGCTATTCGGCTCCCGGCCCCAACGGTCGCTGCCAAGATCGCATACGGTCGCTTCGAGTTCAGTCGCGCGATAGAGGCCTTAGCAGACTTTCACGAGCAAACATTCCTGGCACATCGCGCTTGGATACCAGCGAGGAACACCGACGGCGGTGAGATCTCGCGTTCGAACGATGCCTCGTTTCTCGCGCCAAAGCGACAGCTCGCTCTCTGAGTGCTGGTTTCGGGCGTCTTTGGCGTTGACACGGTTAGTGGAATCGAGAATTCGTAATTCGCGGTTTCATCCTGCCCGGCGAGCCAGCTTTCATTTTTTCGGGCTGATTTTTCTCGTAGGCTTCCTCATGCGTTTTGCATGGCTTTTCCTGGTCCTTGCGATCGCGACCGAGGTCGTCGGCCTGACCGTGATGAAGGCGGCATCCGGCTCCGGCACCTATTGGGGGCATATCGTCATGTATGCCTCGATCGCGCTCTCCTACGTCTTCCTGGCGCGAGCGGTGAAGACCATTCCGGTCGGCGTCGCCTATGCGGTCTGGGAAGGATCGGGCGTCGCCGTGATCACGCTCGTCTCTGTTTTCGTTTTCGGCCATGCGCTTTCCGGTCGCGAGATGCTGGGCCTTGCGATGGCCGTCGCGGGAATACTTCTCCTCAATGCCGGCAGGAGCGATGCCGCGGAAACCGCCGCATGAGCGCGTCGGGTCTCTCCTTCGCATTCGCGGTCGCCGCCGGTGTGCTCGATGTGGCAGCGAATCTCGCCTCGACGAAGTCGAACGGCTTTGCCCGCCGCGGCTGGGGTGCCCTTTCGATCGTCCTGGTGCTTGCGGCCTTCGCGCTCCTGGCGGAAGCGATCAAGGACATGGACCTGGCGATCGCCTATGCCATTCTCGGCGCAACCGGAATCTTCGGTACGGCCATCTGCGGCCGCCTTTTCTTCGGTCAGAGGCTGAAACCGATCGGCTGGCTTGGACTGTCACTGATTTTCGGCGCGGTGCTGGTGCTTCACACCGCCTGACGCGGCTGTCCATCTGAGCCTGAGCGCTTGTTCCTCAGGGCCGAAGCGACGGCTGCCTGCCCGGCACCAGCAGCTGATCATCGGTTTACGAGGCGCATTCCGGCATGATCGGCTGCCGGCTTGTCGAAGGTCAGCGTTTCGGCGCAGCCTGCCAAGCGCCCGCCGTGGGCGATCAGCGCATCGGAGAAGTCCGCCTTTGTCGTGCGGTAGGTGGCAAGCGCCAGATAACCGGCATCCGCTCGATCAACCACGATCTCACGCGCCCGCAACAAAGTTTCAATAACGCGAGCAACGGCTTCGCGTGGCATCTTATATGAGCGCGTTAAGACCCCGACGGTTTCGACGAGAACGACCTGCGAGATGTAGCCCGGCGCCTCGGATGTGAAGCCGTCAATGATCTGCGAAGCCAACGGTGACTGGATCGTATCGTCCTGCGCCAGGTAGCGCAGGAGCAGGTTCGTATCGATGCCGATCATTCGCCGGTGGATCCAGCGGCTATCGCTTTCTGCATATCCTCGAGACTGACCGGCCTGTCCGGACGAGGAACGATCCCCTTGAGCGACCTGATCGAATGGGAAGCGGGCACAACGGCGTAGTGGCCGTCCTCCATACGGATGAAGTCCACACGATCCCCGGCGGAAAGACTCATATCGGGGCGGACCTTGGCCGGGCATGGGATGTAGGGTCAAGATTGCAGCGGTCGAGGGCGGTGCTGATGCTTGACACCGCCTGAGGGCTGTCCGTCGGATCCTGAGCGCTTGTTCTTCGGAGCCGATGCGACGGCTGCCCTCCCCGGTACCAGCCGATCGAGAAGCGCGAAATAAAGCCCATAGGGCAGGATCCGCAGCAATTTGACCAAGTACGTAAATCGTTTCGGGAAGGTGATCTCGAAACGCGAAGACTTCAGCCCCGCGCATATCCGCTCCGCCGCCTCCTCCGTGCTCACCAGCGCGGGTCTCGGGAATCCGCCTTTCGGCACGGCCTTCGTATCCACGAAGCCGGGACAGATGACCTGCAGGCGGATGCCGATGCGGTCGAGATCGAATTTCAGGCTCTCCGCCATGTTGATGAGTGCCGCCTTGCTCGCACCATAGGCGGCGCCCATCGGCAGGCCGCCATAGCCGGCCACCGACGACATGATCGCGATTTGTCCATGCCCCTTGGCCTTCATATGTTCGACAAGCGGAACGAGGCAGTTGACAACTCCGTTGAGATTGACCGCGAAGCTTCGGTCGAAGGCGTCTCGGTGCAGGTCGTCGCCACGGACCGGCAGGACGACGCCGGCGTTGAGCACAGCGAGTGCCACCTGCCCGTGCTCGTATTCGATTTTTGCCAAGAGCCGCTCCATGTCTTTCGGATCGGTGACGTCTCCATCGAGAACGATCATCCGCCCTGCTCCGGCCGCCTCGTGCTGAAGGTCTACCAGCTTCTCGTGACTTCGCGCCGTGACGACCACCGAATAGCCTTCCTCGGCCAATCGAAGCGCCACGGCGCGACCGATTCCGGAACTCGCGCCGGTGACCCAGGCCAATCCATGTTCGGGGCGGGCGGTGAATACGGCTGTCATCTTTTCCTCGCTCGTCGACGGGGGTTCTCACCGGGGCCACCGCATAAGCGGCCGGTCCCATACCTCTCCGGACGGCAAGCGCCTGCCCCGCAATCTCCGCTTCCCGCCCGTCGATTGACGGCAGAGACGTTTTTTGCCCGGGACAGGAAAGCTGCGAAACGCTATTCCTTGCCTGTAAGACAGAGTGAGCCGAAAACACGCCAATATTTCGGCAATCCTACCCATGAAACCAAATGTTTATCGGCTTGCCGTCGACCGAGGTTAGTGCTTGGCTAATGCCGGCACCCGTTCCGTCTAGCGCGAGGTTTTCAAAATGCCTGTTCTTCCGTCCGTGCTCGAAGCAATCGGCAACACGCCGCTGATCCGGCTAAAGGCCGTTTCCGAAGCGACCGGCTGCAACATTCTCGGCAAAGCGGAGTTCCTCAATCCCGGGCAGTCCGTGAAGGACCGGGCGGCGCTTTGGATCATCCGCCAGGCCGAGAAGGCCGGGCAGTTGCGACCGGGCGGCGTGATTGTCGAAGGTACGGCCGGCAATACGGGGATCGGCCTTGCCGTTGTGGGCAGCGCACTCGGATACCGCACCGTTATCGTCATCCCCGAAACCCAGAGCCAGGAAAAGAAGGACGCGCTGCGCCTGCTTGGGGCCGAACTGGTCGAAGTTCCAGCTGTGCCTTACAAGAATCCCAACAACTACGTGAAGATCTCCGGCCGGTTGGCGGCCCAACTCGCCGAAACAGAGCCCAACGGCGCCATCTGGGCGAACCAGTTCGATAATGTCGCCAACCGGCAAGCGCATGTCGACACGACGGCGCCTGAAATCTGGCGGGACACCGACGGCAAGGTCGACGGCTTCATCTGCGCCGTCGGCTCCGGCGGCACGCTTGCCGGTGTGGCGGAAGGTTTGCGCGCCCGCAATGCGGCGATCAAGATCGGCATCGCCGACCCGGAAGGGGCGGCACTCTACAATTTTTATGCCCATGGCGAGCTCAAGTCGAGCGGCAGCTCGATCACCGAAGGCATCGGTCAGGGCCGAATCACCGCCAACCTCGAAGGCTTCACGCCGGACTTCGCCTACCAGATTCCCGATGCTGAAGCGGTACCCTACGTGTTCGATCTCATCGAACAGGAAGGTATCTGCGTCGGCGGCTCGACCGGCATCAACATCGCCGGAGCCGTGCGGCTTGCCCGTGACCTCGGGCCGGGACACACGGTCGTGACGATCCTCTGCGACTATGGTAACCGCTATCAGTCGAAGCTCTTCAATCCGGACTTCCTGACCTCCAAGGGCTTGCCGGTTCCGGACTGGCTGAAGACGACCTCGAACATAGCAGTGCCATACGAACCCGCTGGATAGGATTGCCATGACCGGAACCGTCACCGCCCTCTTCCGAGACGATTTTTACCTCTCGACCTGCGAAGCACGTGTGACGGCAATCCTGGAAGGCGGCGGCATCCAGCTGGATCAGACCTGCTTTTATGCGACATCCGGCGGGCAACCGGGAGACACGGGTTTTCTCGAGCGTGAGGACGGCAGCCGCATCGACATCGTCGAAACCCGGCACGGCGCGACCAAGGACGTCATCGCTCACATGCCTGCCGGCGGCGCGCCCACGCCGGCGGTCGGCGAGAAGCTCGTGCTGCACATCGACTGGCCGCGCCGCTACCGGCTGATGCGCATGCACACGGCCTGCCATCTGCTGTCGGTCGTCTGCCCCTTCCCGATCACCGGCGCAGCCGTGGGCGAGGAGGAAAGCCGTGTGGACTTCGATATGAGCGAAACGATCGACAAGGACGAGGTCACGGCAGCGCTGATGAAACTCGTCGAAGAGAACCATCCGGTCTACTTGCAGTGGATCACCGACGAGGAGCTGGCCGCCAATCCGGGCATTGTCAAGTCGAAGAACGTCCGCCCGCCGATGGGGCTTGGCCGGGTCAGTCTCGTCTGCATCGGCGAGAATTCATCGATCGACAGCCAGCCCTGCGGCGGAACGCATGTTTCCGAGACGCAGGAAGTGGGCGCGATCCACATTGCCAAGATCGAGAAGAAGGGCAAGGAAAACAGGCGTTTCCGTATACGCTTCGCGACGCCCGAAGATGGGGTTGCAGTTTAGTGCGGCCAGGGAAATTGTTCTTTCACATGAGAAAGCCAGTGGAGTGACGACGATGAATGGTGATAACGAAAACAAGAGCCGCTTTGTCGTTTCTGCGGATTGGCTTGAACAGCGCCTCGATGATCCGTCGGTCAAGATAGTCGATGCCTCCTGGTATCTGCCGGCGCAGAACCGCGACGGGCAAGCCGAATACGCCGCCGCGCACATTCCCGGGGCGGTCTTCTTCGATCAGGACGCGATCGCCGATCGGTCGAGCGCGCTGCCGCACACCCTGCCCTCCCCCGTGGCATTCGCCAACGCCGTGGGCGCAATGGGAATCAGCGAGAACGACACGATCGTCGTCTACGACGGCCCGGGGATTTTCACCGCTCCGAGAGTCTGGTGGATGTTCCGAATCATGGGCGCCAAAAACGTCTTCGTTCTCGATGGCGGAATGGACAGCTGGAAAGCGGACGGCCGGCCGACGACGACCGAGGTCCCGAAATTCAGCCCGCAGGTTTTCAACGCAGTCTTCAACCCGAACGCGGTCACCTCGTTCGAGCGCATGAGAGATGTGGTCGAGCACCGGCTCTCGCAGATTGCCGATGCGCGCAGCGCCGGGCGCTTTGCCGGAGAGGAACCGGAACCGCGGGCAGGCATGCGGTCGGGGCATATGCCGGGTGCAAGGAGCCTCCCTTCGGGCGTATTCTCCGAGAAGGGCAGGTTCAAGGATCTCGATGCTCTGCGCCGGACTTTTGCGGATGCCGGCATCGATCTGACGAAGCCGGTCGTCACGAGCTGCGGCTCCGGCATTACCGCCGCCATCATCACGCTTGCGCTTCAATCCTTGGGACATGAGGACAATACGCTTTATGATGGCTCCTGGTCGGAATGGGGTAGCCGGCCGGATACTCCGGTTGCAATCGGTAAAGAGTGAGAGCCATGCCAAGGTCAAAGCCTGCCGCGATCACGGCGCACGTGACCGAACTCGAAATGACGTCGCCGCCGAAGCAAAGTCTGCCGATGCCGATCAACATCCATACGGCGATCCTGCGCGTTTCGGATATTCCCCTCGCCTATTACCGCTTTCTCTATCTGCGTGTCGGAAAGCGCTGGCACTGGGCGGAGCGCCTGCGCATGAGCGACGACGATCTGGCGGCTATCCTCCACGACAAGCGAACGACGGTCATGGTCCTCTATGTGGACGGTGCGCCGGCCGGTTTCTTCGAATTCCGGCAACTCGACGATGACCTCATCGACCTCACCCATTTCGGGCTCATGGAGCACGCGCTCGGCCTGGGACTCGGTAAGTGGTTTTTGCTGCAGACATTGTTTGCGGCCTGGGCCATGAACCCGCGCAAGGTCACGGTCACGACGAACAATCTCGATCACCCCCGGGCGCTGCAGCTTTACCAGCAGTTCGGCTTTTCTCCGGTCGCGACGCGGGAGACGGTGGTCGAGCCGCTGAGCGACGAGGAACTTCTCACCTTCGCGAAGAAGCTCTGAACGGCTTCAGGATCTTAGATCTAAGTTCGGCAAGTATCGGGTGTCGTTCCCTGACGCCGGTGCGCATCTTTCTCCTGAATTCAGCCAATCGGGAGAAGCGCCATGAAACTCAATTACGTTGCAATGCCCGTCGAAGAGGCGGAACGGCTAAGGCAAGGCGGGCGGGATGCCTATGGCCACCGGCCCGAGCGGCGCATTTCGGACGGCGACGGCGTGCCGTGCCGGCACTGTCTTCGTAATGTCGATGAAGCCAGCCTTATCTCGTTCTGGCCTACCGGCCGTTTTCGTCGGTCCAGGCCTATGCCGAAACGGGACCGATCTTCATGCATGCCGAAAATTGCGCGGTTCACGACGGAGCCTCCGTGCCGCCGATTCTCGCGTCCAGCAAGAGCTATCTTCTGCGTGGCTACGGGAGTGATGAGCGCATCGTCTACGGTACCGGCGGAGCCATCGATGCCGAGTACCTCGAGCAGCGGGCCGAGGAATTGCTGGCACGGCCGGACGTCGCCTTCGTGCATGTTCGCTCGGGAAAATACAACTGCTACCAGTGCCGCATCGAAGCGGCCTGAGTGGGAGCCCGGCGCTTGACGGCGCCGGGCGGTTCAGCGTGTCAGGCGACGTGAAGGACGGCCTCGGGAGCGTGGGCGTCGTAGCCGAGCGCTTCGGCCACGGCCGCGTTGGTTACGCGGCCTCGGTGGACATTGAGGCCGGCGCGCAGATGCCGGTCCTCGGCAATCGCCTTGAGGCCGCGGTCGGCGAGCTGAAGTCCGTATTGGAGCGTCGCATTGTTGAGGGCGTGCGCCGACGTGATCGGCACGGCCCCCGGCATGTTCGCGACGCAGTAGTGCACGATGCCGTCGACCTCATAGGTTGGTTCGGAGTGCGTCGTCGCATGCGACGTCTCGAAGCAGCCGCCCTGATCGATCGCGACATCGACAATGACAGCGCCTTTTTTCATGGCGGACAGCATTTCGCGCGTGACGAGCTTCGGCGCAGCAGCGCCGGGAATGAGCACGGCTCCGATGACCATGTCGGCGGAGAAGACTTCCTCTTCCAAGGCATCGATCGTCGAATAGCGCGTATGGACACGGCCGTTGAAGATATCGTCGAGTTGGCGTAGACGCGGCAGGGACCGGTCCAGGATCGAAACGTCGGCCCCGAGACCCGCAGCCATCTTGGCAGCATGCAGGCCGACGACGCCGCCACCGATGATCGCGACCTTGGCCGGAAGGACGCCCGGTACGCCGCCGAGCAGGATTCCGCGGCCTCCATTTGCCTTCTGGAGCGAGGTCGCGCCCGCCTGGATCGCCAGCCGTCCCGCGACCTCGGACATCGGCGCAAGCAGCGGCAACCCGCCGCGCTCATCCGTCACGGTCTCGTAGGCGACCGCCGTGACGCCGGACTTGAGAAGTCCCTGGGTCTGTTCCGGGTCCGGTGCGAGATGAAGATAGGTATAGAGAATCTGGCCTTCGCGCAGTTGCGCCCATTCGGAGGGCTGCGGCTCCTTGACCTTGACGATCATATCCGCCTTTTCGAAGACTTCCCTGGCTGTCGGTACGATCCTCGCACCGGCTGCGCGATAGGAGTCGTCATCCGCCCCGATCCCCGCCCCGGCCTTTGTTTCCACGATGACCTCGTGGCCGTGGGCTACATATTCCCGTACTGATCCGGGCGTAAGGCCGACACGGTATTCATGGTTTTTGATTTCCTTCGGGCAACCGACACGCATCTTTGCGTTCCTCTCCTATCTGTGGGCTTTTTTGCCGCGCTGATGAGGGGTCCAGCAAAGCAGATGGCATTCCGAATGTCCTTGCAAAGACGTGCTCGTCCATGCATTGCTTTCGGGAGTTATTGCGCAAAACAGCGACTATTCGAAAGAAGATACGAATGGCTGGCTTGGATGCTATCGATCGTTCGATTCTGCGCATTCTGCAGCAGGATGGCCGAATCTCGAACGCCGACCTCGCAGGGAGGGTCGGCCTCTCGCCGTCCGCCTGTTCGCGGCGGGTCGATATCCTCGAAAAGTCCGGGACGATCGCCGGTTACCATGCGCGTATCGCCCACAAGGCGCTCGACTACAAGATCATGGTCATCGTGCACATTTCGCTCTCCGGGCAGTTCGCCAAGACGCTTGCGGAGTTCGAAGCCGCGGTGAAGCTCTGCCCCAATGTGCTCGTTTGTTACCTGATGTCCGGGGAATACGACTATATCCTGCGCGTGGCAGCGAAGGATCTGGAGGACTATGAACGCATCCACCGCGACTGGCTTTCGGCGCTGCCGCATGTGGTAAAGATCAATTCGAGTTTTTCGCTGCGCGAGGTCATCGACCGCCCCAATGTCGGCATCTGAGACCGTGATCCGCCGAGACGCGGCGGTAACCCCGTCTGCAAAAATCAGCCGCTTTGCGTAGCCGGGCCATTCCGCCATAGTTGCGCTTATCTGAACGCGCTTTCGAGGGGAGATCACCGATGACCGTTTTGCATCCCATTTCGCGCCGGACCCTGCTCGGCGGTCTTGCCGCCACGTCGGCATGTGTCGTGCTGCATCCCTTCGCGACCCGCGCGGCTGCGAACCAGGCGCATCTCAGGATCATGGAAACCACGGACCTGCACGTCCATGTCTTTCCCTACGATTACTATGCCGACAAGCCGAACGACACGCTCGGCCTGGCGCGCACCGCTTCGATCGTCGACGCCATCCGCGCCGAGGCGACGAACGCGATCCTCGTCGACAATGGCGATTTTCTTCAGGGCAATCCGATGGGCGATTACATCGCCTACAAGCGCGGCATGAAGGAAGGCGACATGCATCCGGTCATCGCCGCGATGAACGTACTCGGCTACGACTGCGGCACGCTGGGCAATCACGAGTTCAATTACGGCCTGGACTTCATGTTCAATGTGATCAACGGCGCAAACTTTCCGATCGTCTGCGCCAATCTGACCAATGGCGCCATGGCCGCCGCCCCGCGCCAGGACAAGCTCTTCCTCAAGCCCTATGTGATCCTCGACCGGAAAGTGAAGGACGGGGCCGGTCAGGAACACCCGATCCGCATCGGCCTCATCGGGTTCGTGCCGCCGCAGATCATGACCTGGGACGCCAAGAACCTGGAAGGCAAGGCGAATGCGCGCGACATCGTCAAGACCGCGCAAGCCTGGGTGCCGCAGATGCGTGAGGAAGGTGCCGACATCGTCATCGCTCTGTCCCATTCCGGCATAGGGCAGCAGGCCTATGCCGAAAATCTCGAAAACGCGTCCGTACCCCTGGCGGCAATCGAGGGTATCGACGCCATCGTCACCGGCCACAGCCACCTCGATTTTCCGGGACCCAAGTTCGACGGAACTCCGGGCGTCGACAATGCCAAAGGGTTGATTTCCGGAAAGCCCGGCGTCATGGGCGGCTTCTGGGGATCGCATCTCGGCCTCATCGATCTCCTGCTCGAACGCGACGGGGGTGAGTGGCGTGTGATCGGTTCGACAAGCGAGGCGCGGCCCATCTTTCGCCGGGAAGAAAAGAAGGTGATCGCCGAGGTCGGCGACAAGCCGGAAGTGCTGGCAGCCGCGCAGAAGGACCACGAAGCGACGCTCGCCTATGTCCGCACCCCCGTCGGCAAAACGTCGGCCCCGCTCTACTCCTATTTCGCGCTCGTCGCGGACGATCCGTCGGTGCAGATCGTGAGCCAGGCCCAGACCTGGTATATCCGCGACATGCTCAAGGACACCGAGCACCGCGACCTGCCGGTCCTCTCCGCCGCGGCGCCGTTCAAGGCCGGCGGGCGCGGCGGCGCCGAGTACTATACGGACGTTCCAGCGGGCGACATCGCCATCAAGAACGTTGCCGACCTCTATCTCTATCCGAATACGGTGCAGGCGGTCGTCATCACCGGCGACGAGGTGCGCAACTGGCTCGAAATGTCCGCCGGCATCTTCAACCGGATTGCGCCGGGATCAGCCGATGCAAGCCTGATCAATGGCGACTTCCCTTCCTATAACTTCGACGTGATCGACGGGGTCACCTACCAGATCGACCTCTCGCAGCCTGCGAAATACAACAAGGACGGCAACGTGGCGAACCCGGCGGCCAGCCGCATCCGCGACCTGAAATACGATGGCAAGCCGATAGATCCCAAGCAGAGATTTGTCGTAGCGACCAACAACTACCGTGCCGGCGGCGGCGGCAATTTTCCGGGCATCGCCGGCGACAAGGTCGTCTTCGTCGCGCCCGACACCAACCGTGACGTCATCGTGCGCTACATCGTCGAACAGGGAACGATCAACCCCTCCGCGGACGCCAACTGGACATTCGCGCCGCAGAAGGACACGAGCGTGCTGTTCGATAGCGGCCCGAAGGCGCGTCGATTCCTGGCGGAGGTCAAGGCGGTGAAGATCGAGGATGCAGGCGACGGCAGCGACGGTTTCGCCCGGTTCAGGATCAAGCTTTGACTCCCGATGCGGGCGGAGAGCCGAACATGCTTTTCCTCGTCCGGCTCGGCTTGTTTGATTGCCTGGCCCCTGTGCTCGTCACAGGTACCGGACGTCAGACTGGCCGGGACTGAGCGTCGTCGGCAAAAAGGGCCGCGCGCTGCTCGTCGATGATCTGCCGTCCCTTGCGCAACGCCGAGTCGATGGCGTCCTGCTCGGAGGTGAAGAGATCTGCCCGGATGAAGCTGCGGACTTTCGTTGCACCGTCAGGCATCGACTTTTCGATACTGCCGGCAAGCCGGTACTGCGACCCCTCCCGCTGAGGCGTCGCGCGGATTACGCAATCCGCATAGTTCTCGGACTTGCCTGCCGCAGGCTGCGCCTGCGTTTCAGAGCCGCCGGAGCGACCGAATAATTTCGAGAAAAACGATGCCATGTCTCACAGTTAGCTGTGCTCGCCGGCCCTGTCAAAGCGAAAATTGGTGAACCGGCGCCGGTCACGTGCCGCCTTCTCAAATGACGAAGTTGGCCAGCATCTCGTTCTCGGTGATATCCTGGTAGCGCAGTCCCGCTGCATCGAAACGCTGTTTGAGGACCGGAAAATTCTCGGCGTGCTTCGTCTCGATACCGATAAGCACGGAGCCGAAGTTTCGGGCCGATTTTTTCAGATATTCGAACCGGGCGATGTCGTCCTCCTCGCCCAGGAGACCGAGGAAATCGCGAAGCGCGCCCGGGCGCTGCGCCATCCGCAGGATAAAGTATTTCTTGAGCCCCGCATGGCGCATGGCCCGCTCCTTCACGTCCGGCAGACGCTCGAAGTCGAAATTGCCTCCGGAAACGACCGCTACGACGATCTTGCCTTCGAGACTGTCGCGGCCAAGCGCTTCCAGTGCGGTGACTGAAAGCGCGCCGGCGGGTTCGAGAACCACGCCCTCGACATTCAGCATTTCGGTGATCGTCAGGCAGATCGCATTCTCCGGCAGCAGCAACACCTGCTCCGGCGAAAATCTCCGGAGCGCAGCAAAGTTCAGGTCGCCGATCCGTGCGACTGCCGCGCCGTCGACGAAATTGTCCACCTGGTCGAGCGTAACGACGCTGCCGAGTTCCAGGCTGCGCCTGAAGCTCGGCGCCCCCTCCGGTTCACAGAACAGAAAGCGATCGGCCGAGAGGCTGTCGCCCAAATAGCCGGTCACGCCCGCGGCCAGGCCGCCCCCGCCGACGGGCAGGACGACGAGATCGGCGACGAGGCCGGCAGGCAATTGTTCGGCTATCTCCGCTGCAACCGTGGCCTGGCCTTCGATGATATCCTCATGGTCGAAGGGCGGCACCATGACGCCGCCGATCGCTTCCACATGCTCGCGCGCCGCCTTGTAGCATTGATCGAATATATCGCCGACGAGGCGGATCGTGATGAATTCGGCCCCGAACATTCGCGTCTTGTCGATCTTCTGCTGGGGCGTCGTCACGGGCATGAAGACGACGCCGGGAACGCCGAAGTGACGGCAGACGAAGGCAAAGCCCTGAGCGTGATTGCCTGCGGACGCGCAAACGAAGGTCTTCCCGGCCGCTCCGGAGCCGAGCGACTTGCGGAAGAAATTGAAGGCGCCGCGGATCTTGTAGGAGCGCACCGGCGAAAGGTCCTCGCGCTTCAGGAAGACGGTCGCCCCATAGCGCGCGCTCAGGTGCTCGTTGAGCTGAAGCGGCGTCGGCGGAAAGATTTCGCGCATTGCCGCTGCCGCTTTTTCAACATCCTGCTTCATCACGTGACTTCACCCGTTGAGTTTGCCGATTGCAGTCGCTATTGCACATTGCCGCGCCGGAGACCATCGATTTGACACGAATCAGTCACGCACGGCACTATCGCGCCCGCTTCGGGCGATCGCCGGCCCACCGACAAACCGCTTGCAGGAAATCAAGAGCTTGAACGCGAATCTGATCCGGCATGCTGTCCATCTCGCGGCGATCCTGGGGCTCTATCTCTCCGGCGCGATGCTGATTCCGGCTCTGGTCGATCTCTATTACGGCCACGCGGACTGGCAGGTCTTCGCCGTGACGGCCTTCATGACGGGCGCAATCTCGTCGACGACGTTCATGGCGACACGCGCAGGTCCTCCGCCCTTCTCGAAGAAATTCGGCTTCCTGGTGGTGAACATCCTGTGGATCGTGTTTTCGATCGTCGGCGCCATTCCACTCTGGCTTTCCTCGGTGAATCTGGATTTCGCCCAGGCCCTGTTCGAGTCCGTGTCGGCGGTAACAACGACCGGCTCGA
This sequence comes from Sinorhizobium sp. 22678, assembly GCF_052044265.1. NCBI lineage: Bacteria > Pseudomonadati > Pseudomonadota > Alphaproteobacteria > Hyphomicrobiales > Rhizobiaceae > Sinorhizobium > Sinorhizobium sp. 22678. The sequence goes on from NZ_JBQEMS010000010.1 coordinate 32,906, forward strand.
CCGTAATCGTCGGGCTCGATGACGCGCCGCCCGGCCTCCTGCTCTGGCGGTCGCTCCTGAGCTGGTTCGGCGGCATAGGCATCGTCGTTCTCGGCCTGTTCATCATTCCCTATCTGCGTGTCGGCGGCATGTCCTTCTTCAAGATGGAATCCTCCGACACCAGCGACAAACCCTTTGCCCGGCTCGCAAGCTTCGGCCGCGCCTTCCTCGTCGTATACGTATCGATAACTCTGCTGTGCGCGATCAGCTACGCCATGCTCGGGATGAACAGGTTCGACGCGATCAACCACGCGATGACGACCGTCGCGACAGGCGGCTTTTCGACTCACGATGCGTCATTCGGCTACTTTTCCAGCATTCCCCTGCTCTGGGTCAGCACGTTCTTCATGACCCTCTGCAGCCTGCCCTTCTCCATCCTGATCGTGCTCGTCGTGCGCGGACGGCTGGACGCGCTCCGCGATCCTCAGATCATCGTATTTCTGGGCTATCTCACGGCATTCTCGGTTGCGGTTGCCGCCTATCACCGGCTCGCCAACGGTGTCGAATTCCACCTGGCGCTTACCTATGCCTTCTTCAATATCACGTCGATACTGTCGACCACGGGCTATGCGAGCGAAGACTACAGCCTTTGGGGACCGTTCGCGGTCATGGTCGCGTTCATATGCACCTTCATCGGCGGTTGTTCGGGCTCGACGGCGGGCGGCATGAAGGCCTATAGGTTCGTCGTGCTCTTCAACGCCATTCGGTCTGCCCTGAACAAGCTCGTCTACCCGAATGCGATTTATGCGGTCCGGTACGGGAAGAATACGGTCGACGCGGACGTGCAGCGCGCCATCCTGCTGTTCTTCATCACCTATATCCTGCTCTGGGTCTTCGGCAGCCTGGTCATGGGCGCCCTTGGCTATGATCTCGTCACGGCCGTGTCGGCCGTGATCACGTGCCTCTCCAATGTCGGCCCCGGCCTCGGCAGCCTTATCGGCCCTGCGGGCAATTTCTCGACACTCCAGGATCCCGAGCTCTATCTGCTGTCGCTGATGATGCTGCTCGGGCGTCTGGAGGTCCTGACCGTCCTCGTCGTGCTCACTCCGATCTTCTGGAAGCAGTAACGGCCGCCGCCCGCTTCAGCCTTGCCTTGACTTGGGGTGCCAAATACCGAAAGCTCAGAGCGATCGGGCATTCTGGAAAAGCGCGATGCCGAAATACCTGCTCCTGCTGGCGGCCCTCACGAACGCCACCGTCATGCTTGCCGACACGCAGGCAGAGGCGGGTCCGCTTGCCGACGCTGCGGCGAAGGCCGAACAGCAGGCGAGCTCCGGCGATGCCGCCGGCGCGCAGGAAACCTTGCGCAAGGCCGTGGGCGACTTTTCGCAGACCCTTCCCTTCGCCATCGGCAAGGCGGTTTTCGTCACAGAAGCACCGGCGGGCTTTGCAATGTACGAGCCCCGGCCCGACCCGGTATTCGAAGCCGGCGAAACGCTCATATCCTATGTGGAGCCCGTGGGACTTACCTGGAAGGAAGCAAGCGACGAGGGCAAGCTCGAGACACGCTTCACGGTCGACTTCGACATCCTGAACCCCAAGGGAGAGGTGCTCGCCAGCCAGAAGGCGTTCGGCGACTTCACCTTCAAGGGCTATCAGCGCAACCAGGAAATCTATGCGACGCTGAGGATCGACGTCGCCGGGGCACCATCCGGGAATTATGTGCTGCGCTACCGCTTCAACGACACCAACAGCGGCAGGAGCGCAAGCGTCGATCAACCATTCGAGATCTCCGGCTCTTGAGAGTTGGCGATCTAAGCCAGTAGCATGCCGGAATCGGAAGGCGGAGCACTTGGCTGGTGGGAGAATCTGGCGGTTCTGGTGCGGACGACGGGACGGACTGCCGGGGCCCGCGGGTGAGTCGCGCGTAGTTTTTGAGTTGGTGGGCAATAGCCCGGTTTTAACCCCGTCTAACCGGCCGCCGCTGATCTCGGCGCGACCGCCCACCATTCCGGAGCCGGAGTCGAAACACCCGTTTCCACCCCATTGCAGCCATCCGAACCTGCTCGCGCCATGGCGCAACTCAGCCCTAAGCGGACGTCTAGAACCAATATTGTTTCATCCGTGTCAGGAAATTGACCGTCGTCACGGGGAAGTCGGAGGCGTCACCGATGACGGAATCGATGCCGCAGCGTGGGCAAAGAGCGGTGCGGTCATCGTCCACCCAATCATCAATCTCGTTAGGTGGGAAGGTTGAGCAGCAGTAGAAGCAGCCACAGAGTGAACTCGTTTCGATTTCCGCTCGATGGTTAGCACTATGCTTGTGCGCTAGGGCGATATCGTCTTCCATAAACTACCATTATTTAAGCGTATTAGGCGTTGTCCAGTGGTGGCTTACTACGGCGCCTCAGCGACATGGCGGCAGTCGGCCCGAAGCGGACCGCCAATTCGTTGCGCGGAGACAGCAGGTTTGCGCCCCCATTCCGGTCATTAGTTGAGCAAAACAGCTTACTCAAAAGCTGCCGTACATTTACCTCGTATGATCGAGCCATTTTTAGCGGTTTGTGCTTTCGAGCAGCTTGTCGATATCTGTACCTAGAGGGATCTCAATCCTAAGCCCTTCTGGTCCGTGCCAAGGCAACATTCCCAATTGCCACATCAACCTTTCGACATGGACGTCTAGTGCGAGAAACTCGTCGAAGGACTCCCACCGTCCGAGCCGCATCCGAAGACGCTCAAGTCGCTCACGAAAGATGGGGAACCACTGCTGCAAACCGACATCTGCAAGCGCAGCCGACAGTTCGCCTTCGGCATCAAAAGGGTCGGCGCCACTCGCGGCGCAATGCCCAAGAAGGTCTGCCGCGAACTGAAGGGCGTAGGACCGCGTTCCATATTCACGCGAACATGGGCGGTGCGCGGCACGAGATGGTTCACGATCTCGGCGGCGTCGGTCGAGTTGACGACGGCGCCGACAGGCTGGGCACGGATACCGGCTAATATTCTGGAAATAGGTGTCTCAATGTCCGTGATGTCGTCATCAAGAGTACGTGCACTATCGGCCGCAGGGTCAGAATAGAAGTACTCCGAAGCACCCACTTCCTTAAGCCGCTTCGGTTCAGGAGCGACGCCACGGGCGAAGACCCAGATTTCTTTGCGCTTCGGCCGAATGCCGAAAGGCTTTTGAAGGAAGCGGGGGAGATAGTGCTGGTTTGGTCCGCTAGACAAGTTCTCACCGGTGGCATCGGGTTCCGAATCTATAAAGTGTACCCGCCGGTCGCGCTTGTCTGCAATTGACCAGCGGCAATCGCAAAGCAGACAGGCGGTACACGGCCCATTTTGGTCATCGCCAACCATGTTCGAGATGACCGCTTTTTGGCGCAAACTAGCATCTAGCACGTGGCGTCAAACCTCAGCAGTCCCCACAGCGGGAGTCTATGTCCGGTGGCGGCTTGCGACAGCGGCCGAGCAGATGATCGTTTCGCCTCCGTAATTATCTTATTATGCTTCCCGGAGCCGAGAAACTGGCCCGGCGCCGCCCCTCTCCTGGAAGAGCCTCCGCGCCGCCATGGCTGACGGAGGTATTTTATGGATCAGCTCTCCTGCATTGAGGCAGCGCTTTCGGCGCAAAAACATTTTCCTCATCTCCCTTGAACGCCGAGGGCGCAAACGCGCCAGGGGGCCGCATGAAGCGATCATCCGCGCCGCCGTCGCTCGAAATGCGAACCGGACGAGGTGACGACCTCGATCTGTCGCGGCGACGTCGATGTGAGCCGAGCGCTTGCCGGCATCGGAAGCATGCCGGTGTGCCCAGCCGCGATGATAGCGTGGCGCCGAATATGGCCGGCGTTTTCGTCGGCCGAACTCGCCAAGCATTCGATATCGACTTTCGAGGCGATCTTGCGAGCCATCACCTCCGAGGATATGGCGCTGGCGTTGGATAGTGCCATGCTCTCGGACGAGGCGGCACGGCCGATGCGCCGCGGCCTCTGCGGGGAGGCGTGGGAAAGGACAAACCGCGCGGGGCCACTACGGCAACGATAGGACCAAATGTAGGGCCAAGCGCGTTTTTGTATTTAGCGACGCGGGCAGTATATTTTCGATTTTCCGAACAAAATCAACGTGGTGCGGACGACGGGAATCGAACCCGTACGGTTTCCCGAGGGATTTTAAGTCCCTAATTTGGTGGTGCGGACGACGGGGGTCGAACCCGTAAGCCTTTGATAAGGCGACGAATTTTAAGTCCGTTGTGTCTACCAGTTTCACCACGTCCGCCTGTCACCGGCCCGGTTTGTCACACGGATTTGTCACAAGATCAAGCCGTTAAGCCGGGCTGCCCATTCTCCTCTATTTGTGGTGTATCCGATTGGTCTGTCTCGCCGGTAGATCGCTGCTTAGCGGCCTTCTGTTGAGAACGTTTGTCTTTGAGAACCTCACGAAGAGAGTTACTCGTTTGCTGCCGCTTCGCGCGTTGAATGTACCAGTCTTGGAACAAAGTCTCGATCAGCTGAATGAGAATTCCAGCCTCTCGCGGAGAGACGTCGACTACCTCATTGACGTTCTTCTCCATGTGGGCGCCAATGTCGCCTACGCTGCGCACAGCTTGGATGTCGTCCCAAAGACCGGGATCGATCCTCTCTTTGATGTAATTCAGCTCCGCGCCCAAGTTGCCGCGCTTGTTCGCCGGAATGTCCCAGAAGTCCCGCACAATGCCCTGTAAGCAGCGTCGCGCCATAGCAGCGCTGGCTCTGCCACTAATCGGTGCTATTAGCTTGGCCTCGCGATAGGTCTGCTGTACTTCGTCAGGGATTTCCTTGGGCAAGGCGAGTAGCGTCGCCTCTGGCAGCAACCTTCTTTCTAAAGTCGTCGAACCTTGTACGATATGAGGTCCGTTCCTACCACCTGCGTCCCAGCTACCCAGTCGCACCTCAATGGTCAGTTCCTTGCATTTCTCATTCGCGCATGAGATGGATGTGACGTTCAAAGCAGGGCGTTGCCCCCGCACACTCCTTCCGTTCAATTGTACAATTGTGCTGCTGTAGTTTTGGCCGGTTATGACCATATGGTGGTGGCAGTAAGGGCATTGCCAGTTTGTCGACACCTGAACGATCTCCTGCTGTTCTCTCCCGAGAACTTACGGAGACCGCCCATAAGTTGCAACTCCGCAGTCAACTCTGGACAATTCGCAGGTTCGGGACCGCAGGTTCCAGAGCCGCCGCGACATCGTCGAGGGCCGAGGGTGACAGCTTCATGTAGCGCTGCGTGACCGACAGGTTGGAGTGATCCATCCAGTCCATGATCCGCTTGGCGTCGATCCCGCGCATCGCCAGACGTGACGCACAGGTGTGGCGGAAGATGTGGAACGGCTGCGTGAACCGGACGTACTTGCCGCCGAGCTTCTCGTAGACCACGTTCAGGTGGCGACGGCATGTGTCGAGGTTCAGATCGCCGAAGGGCCGCGCTGGGTCCTTACCGTCGATGCGGCACTGTGCCAGGACGGCGCGAACCCGAGCGGTCGGCGGGATGTACGAGGTGCGCCCCGACTTCCGGTCACGCAGGATCACATGCTTCGCGGTGATGTCGTCGTAGGTCAGCTTCTTGGCCTCGTTGATGCGGGCCCCGGTGTCGATCAGGAAAGACACCAGCTGCGACAGGCGCTGCCAACCGTGGTGGTCGAGCTGCCGGATGAGCGGGTCCTCTTCGTCGAAGTCGAGGAAGTCGATGCTTCCGACCGACGTCTCCTTGAACTTCTCGATGTACGGGACCTGCGTGATCACGCTCTCATGCACGGCCTTCTTGAGCATGACCTTCACCGCCGACATCTTGCGATTGATCGTGGCGTTATCGTTGCTCAGCTCGGTGCGGAGGTAGTCGACGAAGTCGTAGAGGTCACGCGAGGTGATGTCCTTGATCGGCGTCGTGCGGCCTTTCCAGTCGATGAAGAACTCGGCGTTCCGCGCCAGCTTCTCACCGCTGTTCTTGCCCGACCACCGATCCTTCTTCGTGACCTTCCAGAAATCTTCAAGTGTGCGGAGGGCCGACCCGCGCTGGCCCAGAGTGTCGACCGTGGGCTGGGGGATCGGTTTGCCGAGCTTGGCCGCGAGTAGCGCCTCGCTCTCCCATGTGATGGCCGCTGCTTCCGTCGCGAACGTCGGGCGATAGCGCTTGCCGTTGATCATGAGGTCGGCCTGATAGCCCTTCCCTCTGGGTCTGACTGTCATACTTGTTCGCCTCCCAAGATGCTCACGAGGGTCGCGTAGACGCGCTGGCCCTTCGCTGTAAGTTCGACGCGTTTTGTCCGTCGGTCCATGGCATCCTCGTAGGACCGAAGCAGGTTGTGCCCGGGCTGACCACCACGGTGCGTCTCGCTGAGAGCGGCGACGTTGCGGCTGACGGAGGAAGAGGCCAACCCAGTCGCTTGGATCAGTTCCTTCATCGTTATCCCCGGGCGGTCCACCACCCTGAGGAAGACCATGATAGTCTGGGCCTGTATCTCGGGGTCGAGCTTTCGAAATTCCTCGACCACGGAGATCAACTGCCGCGCGTTCTTCTTGTCGGTTATGCTCACAATGTTGCTCACGTAATGGTGTTCCCTTGGCTCACAAATCCTTCAACCAACTCGCCGGGTGGCTCCGTCTCATGACTATACCGACGGTGTTGCCGCGAGAGGATCTCATCCTCCTCTAATCTCTCCACTCACGCAACGAGTTTCACCACTGGAAAGCCACGTCACGCCATACTTAGTTGATTTAACATCGATATTTTTTAGAAGCGCACAAACAAAATCTCTCCATATGGGGAAAGATATCGCTCCGGAGAGGGGTCCAATCGCACAAAAAATCGAGTCCACCTAACGGGTTACGGGAGGTACACCTCGGTCAGACCCGCGTATCGCTTTGCCATGACTGGAAGTTCCGTGGCACGACCTGACAGGCCACCGGCTGCACCCTGCAGCAAATCACGAGGCACATCGTTGCACCACAGCTTGAACGCAGGGGAATGTTCGAATGATGGTGAGTGAACGAATGAAACCGATGAGCGAACGTGCGCCGTGACCTTTCGATGACTTTGGTCCTGGCTCGGTTCCTGCCCACGGTTCCACTAAGGCAACGATCCGTTCCGGTGATTACGTATCCCCACGCGATCCTAATGAAAACAACACGCTAGGCCATGCGCAGTGACAAATGCTGTGACAATAGCCAGCCGAGAGCGTGAACGAAGGGAGAACGTGGGCGGATCGAGGGGGGTACCGGGGGGTCGCGCCCCATCCGTTGATCTGATTGGGTCGCTCAGAAATTTCCACCAAACATTCCGGCCCTCCGATCCACCTCAGTCGGAACCCTTGGTCGGGAGGAGGCACAGCACTCGGGATGATCTCGGGTGTGACCTGCGAGGTAGGGGGAGGATTATCTCCTCACTCCCCCTGACCACAGCCTGGGCCAGAGTGCGATCCAGAGCCCTACCCCCGGTCTTGACTGAAGTCTCTCAGGTGGGGCCTCTGGTGTTCACCGAGGTCAACCTTGAGCGATAGCTCTCAGGTGGAATCCTTAGTTATAACTATAGATGAACCCCCAGCGTACCTACTGTTGTCCCTATTCCACGCTGTGTCTCTGAACCCATCCCGAGAGGACCATTCGATTAGAGACGAGCAGATGGAAAGTCATGTTGGGGCATGACCGGCTCAGGCATTGTCGAGGAACTACACGTCGTGTTCAGCCAAGGACCCTCTGCGCTCCCTGAGGCCCTCCCAAAGCTGTCCTGGTCCAAGAAGGATGTCCTTGATACCTTCGCGGATCTTGGGAGAATCGAGGGCCTGTTTGCTCATTACCGAATGGGCCTCGAAGGCGTCCATGATCGCGTCGAGAATAGCCTTCGAGAGATCCGGGGAACTCGCGAACTGCTCCTTCGTGTTGTGCTCGGCTTGCTGGACGAGCGTTTCCGACTCCAGCAGCTTCCCCTTCAACACGCTGTTCACATAGATGACCTGGTCGTCATCCGTCAGTTCGCCCTGGAACAAGTCATTCACCCTCGCAACGATCTCAGCGAGCAGCGCCTTCTCTTTGTCCTGTACCGAGCCTGAGCCCGGAGCCGTGTAAGGCGTCAGCGGCTCAGAGAAACCCGAGAGAGTGAGTTGCCGCGGCCCCTTCGTCGACAGCCTGTGATGCGTCAGCTTGATCTGAGAAACGTCAACGGTGTCCCGTTCGCGACCGAAGTCGAGCAATGAGATCAGCCGCTTGTAGAAGATCGATCGCTTCTCAATGTCGGTGTTGCCGTAATCGAAGATCTGCGACAGGAAGGCATAAACGCGGACAAACGCGCCCATGTCGCTGCGGAAGAGCAGAAGCGCCTCCATCTCGTCCTGGGCATCCTTCGCCGCCTTGGTATCCTCTTTCGTCAGGGCAACCGTTCGGCGCTCCTGTGCGGCCTTGTAGGCCCTGAGCAGCCGATCCACGACAGGCATGATGGCGGCCACAAGATTGCTCTGCTTCGACTGCGGGTCGAGTTCGGCCTTCACGACACGATCGACCTCGAAGCTGTCATAGTATCCAGCGGCGTCCAGCTTCGCTCTGAGGTCGAACACGAGGTTGGGATCGGTGACCCCGGCAAGTTCAGCCGTCTCATAGTAGGTTTGGAACGCCTTCAGGATGTCGTCGCCGCTGTTGACGAAGTCGAGGACATAGGTCGTGTCCTTGCCCGGGTGTGCCCGATTGAGGCGCGAGAGCGTCTGGACTGCCTGTATCCCCGCTAAGCGACGATCGACGTACATGCCGCACAGGAGCGGCTGATCGAAACCGGTCTGGAATTTGTTGGCGACGAGCAGCACGTGGTATTCCGGCAGCTTGAAGGCCTCGCGGATGTCCCGCCCGTTCAATCCCGGGTTCAGCTCCTTGCTCGACTCCGAGAAGGGCTCCGGTCCGCTTTCCTTGTCGTCGACCTCCCCGGAGAACGCCACGAGGGTGCCGAGGTCGTACTTCTGGTCCCTGATGTACTTCTGCATCGCGATCTGCCACCGCACCGCCTCGACGCGGCTGCCGGTGACCACCATGGCCTTCGCCTTGCCGTCGAGCAGCGGCTGCACATTCGCCCGGTAATGCTCGACGACGATCTGAACCTTTTGGCTGATATTGTAGGGATGCAGCCGCACCCAGCGCATCAGCGCCTTGACAGCCTCCTTGCGCTCCACCTCCTTGTCGTCCATCTCGCCGCCAGCATTGGCCAGCTTGAAGGCGAGATCGTAGGGCGTGTAGTTCTTTAGGACGTCAAGGATGAAGCCCTCTTCGATGGCCTGACGCATCGAATAGACGTGAAAGGGCTGCGGCTTGTTGGTCTCGCTCGCCGGTTCGCTCGGGTTCGGGCGGCGGCCAAAGAGCTCCAGCGTCTTGCCCTTGGGGGTCGCCGTGAAGGCCACATAGGTGATGCCGCTCTCGCTCGCCCGAGCCGCCATCTGGGACGCGAGAATGTCTTCGCTGCTGACCTCGCCTCCGTCCCCGAGTTGCGCCAGTTCCTCGGCTGAGAGAACCTGCTTCAGTTTTGATGCGGTCTCGCCCGTCTGGCTTGAGTGCGCCTCGTCGGCGATCACTGCGAACTTCTTGCCCTGGGTCGCTGCCAGCTCCCGCACAGCCTCCAGCGCGAAAGGGAAGGTCTGGATGGTGCAGACGACGATCTTCTTCCCCCCAGCCAGCGCTTCGGCAAGCTTGCTGCTCTTGGCACCGCCTTCGCTGGTGATCGTCTCAACGACCCCTGTGGTGCGCTCAAAGCTGAAGATCGCTTCCTGAAGTTGGGTGTCGATCACATTACGGTCAGACACAACGATGACAGTGTCGAAGATTTTCTTGTGCTGCTCATCATGCAGATCGGCGAAGAAATGCGCCGACCATGCAATCGAGTTGGTCTTTCCCGATCCCGCCGAATGCTGGATCAGATACTTGCCCCCCGCGCCCTCAGCGAGAACCGCAGCTTGGAGCTTCCGACTTGCATCCAGTTGATGGAAGCGCGGGAAGACCAGACCCGTGATCTTCTTCTTGACGTCCTTCGCGGCAACGATGTAGCGGCCCAGGATCTCCAGCCAGGAATGGCATTCCCAAATCTCCTCCCAGAGATAGGCGGTAGGGTGACCGTTCGGGTTTGGTGGATTGCCCTTGCCGCCCTCATTGCCCTTGTTAAACGGCAGGAAGCGGGTGTCTGCCCCTTCGAGTTTCGTCGCCATCATGACTTCGGCATTGCTGACCGCAAAGTGGACGAGGGCGCCGCTGGGAAAGCCCAGGAGCGGCTCAGGCGATTGTCCCTTGAGGCTCGGATGCCGATCGAACCTGTATTGGTCCACCGCGTCCTGGACGCTTTGGGTGAAGTCCGTCTTCAACTCGATGGTCGAAACAGGAAGCCCGTTGAGGAACAGGACGAGGTCGATGCAATTCTCGTGGCTGTTTGAGTAACGCACCTGCCGCACGACACGCAGCCGGTTGGCGTTGTACCGGGCGAGGATCTCCTCGTTGAGCCCAAAGGCCGGTTTGAACTCGGCCAGCTTCAGGGGTGCCCTGAGGCCGATCAGTTCGACGCCGTGGCGCAGGACATCCACAGTCCCGCGCTCATCGAGTTGCTTGCGGATGCGGTCGAGCAGCATGGTCTCGGCGGCGGAACCGTGGTTCTTCGCCAGCGTCTCCCAAGCCTTGGGCTGCGAAGTCTGGACCCACGCCACGACATCGGCAGGAAATAGCGCCCGGGTGCGGTCGTACTTGACTGCATCACCCTCCGCATACATCCAGCCATGCGCCGCGAGGTGACCGCAGATTTCCGTTTCGAAGCTGATCTCCCGATGTAGAGTCATCAGACGAACAACCTCCCAGTGTTCGTCACGGGGGCATTTCCTTTCGGCTTCAATCCGTTGCGGCGCATCCAAGCCAGCCAGTGTTTGAGGTCCGCCACGGTGAACGTCTCAGCCTTCTTTGGATGCCACTCGTTCAGCACTTCCCTAATGATCTCGTCATCACTCGGAACCGTGCCGGACGCGAGAGCGTCATTCCAGGCTGCATAGAGTGTCGCCACGGCTTCTGCTCCCCGGGTGTCGAGCGCTCCCACCGTCTCGATTATTTCGGAAAGGGCCGAAATTCTGTCCCCAAGAAGTGTCTCCAATTCCGTTTGGAATGCTCCCCTCATTCCGCGAAGTTGATAGTTCACGGCAGTGCCCCGGCCTTCCGGCTGTTCAATGACGACATGGCCGGAAGCTTGCAATGCCGTCTCGACTTCCCGAACCATCTCCCTGTCGAGCGGCCCCGCGGCTTCTCGGACGTAATGGCCACTCAGTTCGTGTATGCCGCCATGAGCTTCTGCGAGATAGAGCAGCTTCTGGAGCTTGACACGACCGAATGTCTTCTGGCCCGACAGTTCTTCGACAATTTTGGCGGCGACCAGTTTCTGGCTCTGGCGAAAGTCAGGAGTGACAACTGTAGACGTTGATTGACCGCGCACATCGATCTTGCCGGTGACGGCGGCTGAGATTAGGGCAGAGCGGCGTTCTCGGAGCAGTTCGATCGCGTCTTCGGCTTCGCCGATGAGGCTATCCACGCGACTGGTTCCATGCTCAAGATATGAGGCGATTTCTGCTTGCTCGTGGAGCGGCGGTAACGCGAGCCAGATCTTGACTAAGCGCGTCAACCCCAAGTCCTTGTTAGTCGCACCTTGTGTGTACAACTGCGATTGCTCATAACCTCCGACGCTATTCAGCGCATGGGCGATGTAGTGCGGGTTGCCTATCGAGCGGTTGACCTTAAGAACCGCCACGTGGACCCAGACCTGGAAGCGGTGATCTAAATCAACAACTCTCGCGATACCAGTTGTTCCCCCCTTCGTGTAAAGAATATCTCCCTTCTCCGGAACTACTCGGCGATCAAACTCTGCGCAGTCCTCTTCGGAAATATATTTTGCGTCTTCCAGCGACCAACCGTCGACCTTAATGTTCCTTGCGGAAAGGAACATCACGCCGTCGTCTGTGTACTGAGGTGAAAAGTGCGGACCATCTGAAACCTGGAGGCAAAGCTTTCCGAGTTGAATTCGCTCCCAGTGCTCCGGGACCTCACCGATCCATTCGATCCCCGTGTCCTTCATCGGAGCATTTAGGTTGAGCCCCTTGGTGACCGCATGGGAGATAACGGCTTGGCGCTTTTCCTTCAGCAGGTCGATCAACCGCTGCTGCTCTTCCACCAGCGCATCGATCTTGCCGGTTTCGCGGTCGAGGTATGCGGCGATAGCGGTTTGCTCTGGCAGCGGAGGTACAGCGAGTGTGATCGCTTTCATGTCGCTATAATTTGTGCTCCAGAGATCGGCGACAATTCCCTTTCCGTACCGATAGAACTCTTCATGGAACGCCGTGCTCCTCAATAGGTAGTGCACGAAGCGCGATCTTATCTCTGGGAGTGGGATCAGGACAGTGTTTATCAGCGAGACCGAGCCATGCTGCTCCGCTATACCGGATGAGCCCTTCCTATCTGAGCGACTGTTGATAACGAAATCACCCGCCATGACCTTCTTGCGGTTGTCGCCATCATCCGTCTTCGCTGCGGTCTCCAACTGTGGAACAACGCCATTTTTTGTAACAGAAAGCGCTGGATACTCTTTGTCGCTGACCTTCTCCCGGCGCTCTTGAAAATAATACCCAAGCCGCCGAAGCCGCCAATGGCTCGGTACTTGGCCTAACCATTCCGTGCCGCTGTCTTGGTAGCTTTCATAGGAGTGAGCACTCATGCCGACAACTCCCCAATCATCTCCAAAATGCGCCCGGTGACCTGCTTCAGGTCGGAGTCGATTTCAGCAAGCGGTCGCGGCGGCTCAAAGACATAGAAGTGTCGGTTGAACGGGATCTCATAGCCTACCTTGGTCTTCTCGTGATCGATCCAAGCATCAGGAGCATGGGGCAGGACCTCCCGTGCGAAATACGCCTCGACCCCTTCGCCGAGCGGCACGTTCTCGGAGTCGCGAAGTGAACTGTCGGCTTGTGGCTTGCCCTTTGCCTTGCCCTTGGTGCCGAGGACGATATGACCCTTCTCATCCCTCAGGGGACGCTCGACGGTGATCGTGCGATAGCCGAAGGTCTCGGTGGGGAGGATGCGCGACAGCGGCGCAAGCTTCACCTTGCCGCCCTGGGGGATAGCTGGGGGCTTCTCACCCTCAACCACGATCTCTCGCGCGATCTCCTTGCCCTTTGCATCCAGTACCGTGGCGATCTGAGCCTCGGAGAACCTGCCGAACAGTCTGGTGACGGTGGCAATGTCGGGGTCTCCCATTTCCTTGCGTTTGGACCCGAGGCTCTTGCGCATCTTCTGCCAAAAGGAGGAGGCATCGATCAGTTGGACCTTGCCCTTGCGGTGGTCCGGCTTGCGGTTCGACAGCACCCAGACATAGGTGGCGATGCCCGTGTTGTAGAACATGTCGATCGGCAGAGCGACAATGGCTTCAAGGAGATTGTTCTCCAGCACATAGCGGCGGATCTCGCTTTCGCCGCTGCCAGCTCCACCGGTAAACAACGGGGAGCCGTTGAGAACGATGGCGAACCGGCTGCCACCATCGACCGCAGGACGCATCTTCGAGATCAGGTGCAGGAGGAAAAGCAGCGACCCATCGGACACTCGGGGAAGACCGGGGCCGAAACGCCCGTTGAAGCCTTTCTGCTCGTGTTCCGCCCGGATCTCCTTCTCAGCCTTCTTCCACTCCACTCCAAACGGCGGATTGGAGAGCATGTAGTCGAACTTCGCACCGGCATGGCCATCGTCAGACAGGGTATTGCCGAAGACGATGTTGCTGACATCCTGTCCCTTGATCAGCATGTCGGCCTTGCAGATCGCGTATGACTCCGGGTTCAGTTCTTGCCCGTGCATAACAAGCCGGGCCTGTTCATTGTGCTCGCTGAGATACTCTTCCGCAATCGACAGCATTCCGCCCGTCCCAGCAGCGGGATCGTAGATCGTGCGGACCACGCCCGGCTTCGACAATATGTCGTCATCCTCTACGAATAGCAGGTTGACCATCAGCCGGATCACCTCGCGGGGCGTGAAGTGCTCCCCGGCGGTCTCGTTGGAGAGTTCGGAGAACTTGCGGATCAATTCCTCAAAGACGAGGCCCATCTGGTGGTTGCTGACCCTGTCGGGGTGAAGGTCGATCCGAGCAAACTTCTCGGTCACCTGATAGAGCAACTTGGCCTTGGCTAGACGATCGATCTGGGCCGCGAACTCGAAGCTCTCGAAGATGTCCCGAACGTCCGCCGAGAAGCCCTGGATGTAGCCATAGAGGTTCGCCGCGATATTGTCCTGATCGCCCATCAGAAGCCGCATGTCGAGTTTCGAGACGTTGTAGAAGGTCTGCCCGGCTTTGCGGAGGACGAAGGGCTCAGGATTGATCCCGGCTGCAGTTTTGGCGGCATGTTCGGCGAGCACCGCTTCCTTGGTAGGCTCCAGGGCGCAGTCGATGCGGCGCAGCACCGTAAACGGCAGGATTACCTTGCCATAGTCGGCTTGCTTGTAATCGCCGCGAAGAAGATCCGCTACGGACCAGATGAATGCCGATAGTGCCTGTTGGTTCATTCCAAATTCCCATATCGCTGCAACCGGCAATAAAGACGGTCCATGATGCTCTCGTCAATCTCTACCCCTGAATGATGGAGCGAGGCTGGTCTTCGGGGGCTGATCAAGCTGGCAAACGGGGCGGCGCCGAGGTGGCTCACGTCGGGCTCCAGCCCAACCTGACGCTGGAATTCTCGGGATGAAGCGCCAAACGAATTCTCCCTATTGTTGTAGAAGAAGTAACCGGTTGCGGATATTACCGGATGAAGGATTCGGCGATTCCATGGAGGGGCTTGATGAAGGTTACGCCAGTTTCAAAAACGCTCAACGAAGTATTGAGGGGAAGCTTCCTTCGCGTCCCTCGTTTTCAACGCCCCTATGACTGGGATCGGGAGAATCTTCTTGAGTTTTGGAATGATCTAAAGGATCGTTCTGATCCCGAATACTTCATGGGATCGCTAGTTGTATTCAGCGACCAAAAAGAAAAAAACCTCCTTTCACTCGTAGATGGGCAACAAAGAATCACGACGATCACGATAATGCTTGCGATAATTCGCAACTACCTTGAGGAATTGGGTGAATCTGGGCCTGCCTCAGCCATTCACGACCTTATAGAGTCGCGTGACCTCGACAATAAAAGCCGCTTTGTTTTGGAGCACGATCCCCCAGACAGGTTTTTTCAGTACGTTGTCCAGTCGAGGTCGCCGGATCAAAAGACGACGCCCGAAGGGACACAGCAGGAAAACCTAGACAGTGCACGACGGTACCTGGAGGGTGTGCTGAGGGCCCACTTGAAGTCAGGCTTGGGGTCCGACAAGGCGAAGGCAATCGCGTACCTTAAGCATCTGCGTGACTGCCTTCTTCAGATGCACTTTATTTCTATCGAGCTCGACAATGAGGATGATGCCTATCTCATTTTTGAGACACTCAATACGCGCGGTAAGGACCTAAGGCCGTCTGACCTACTGAAAAACCATTTCATGCGGTTGCTACCGGCAAAGACAAAAAATCTAGATGTGGCTAAGAACCTTTGGACGGATACAACAGAAAAGCTTCACAGCGTCCAGATGGCCATAGATTTCGACTCGTTTCTTCTTCATTACTGGCTTTCACATCAGACGTCAGTGTCGAAAGCCAATCTTTTCCTCAGCTACAAGGCGGCGATCAACAAGAAGAATGCTAAATCGTGGCTGGAGAGCATAAGGTCTGCAGCGTCTACTTATGTCCGTTGCATGGCTCCGATGGAGGTTAAGTGGACGAAGGAAGAGAGAGCTCTCAGGGATGCACTCCACGCGATCCGTATATTCGGTGTTGCTCAGGCCGCTCCGTTAATGCTCGCGTTAATGACCCAGTACGAGAACAAGATCATTTCACTGAAGACAACGCGCTCTGCATTTGAATTGATCGAGCGGTTCACGTTTCAGTTTAATGCTTTGACTCAGTCGCGCGGCGGTGGCGGCGTCTCAAATATGTACGCAAAGCTCGCCCAGAACACGATGGATTGCGACGACGCACAGGACTTCACCGCAGTCCTGCAGGATATGCGCAGCAAGTTTCGGGAACGGACGCCTGACGAAACTGAGTTCAGTCTGCCATTTATGCGGCTCATCTTCCGCTCCAGCTACACCAGAGAACGCAATTTGGTGCGGTACGTACTCACAAAACTAGCTCGGCACTTCGGTATGCCCGAAGAAGTTGATCAGTCGCTGCTTACAATTGAGCACATCCAGCCGCAATCAAAGGGCGAAGAAACCGGCGATGAGTTCGACGTTGGCGCAATCGGCAATTTGATACTCATCAATGAATCGCTGAATGGGAAAGTGGACGACAAGCCGTTTAAAGAGAAGATGAAACACTTCAAGGCTGCAAATAATGTCTACATGGATGATTACTTGAAGAACGCAACAGACTGGAACTACCAGTCCATAGCGGATCGTGGCCTCGCCTTGGCAAAGATCGGCTACGACAAGATATGGAAAATTTGACGGCAGCCCTACCGGCAGCGAGCCGATGGGGCTCATGTCGCCGCCATTTTAATTCAATACTCATTGTTGGCTCGTTCCGTATCCTGCTCGAATGGGCCACGACGCGCCCTCCGTCGAGCACCGATTAGTCCTCGTGGCGTGATGCGTGACGAGCCGGTGGTGGGCCTTGGTGAGGAGCACGAGGATTTTCGGGCACGGGACGACCTCGGGGCGTCGTCTGCGATGATTAGGTGGGCATGGGTGCCGACGAATTGGGCCATCGCGCGGCCTCCTCGAACACCCGGAGTTCCGCAGCAGCCCGTTCCAAGACCGCGACCGGGTAGACGTTGACCGCCGTGTCGATGGTGCGGTGACCGAGATCGAGCTTCCGGTGCTGCTTGGTGACCGCGATCCCCTCGGCTTTGCAGATCGCCCGGGCCCGAGCCGAGAGACGACTGGTGACCGACTGCGGCCAGTAGCGATGATTGTGCTCGCGGTATTCACCGACCGTCATGTGCGTGAGGTGCTCGTTGATGACCGCTTCCATCTTGGCGTTCTCGGCTGAGAGCCGGTCGACCTTCCGCTTCATGACCTCCATGGCCTTGAAGACCAGCTCGTCCTCGGTCATCGCCCCGGAGACCACATGCTCCTCGCCGTGGATGTAGCCGCCGTCCTTGCGGATTGCCGGGAGCACGACGCGGGTGATCCAGTTCTGGAAGTCCTTGGCCTCCGGTTTGTCGGAGCGCATGACCAGCTTGTAGAGGCCGCTCTCATACAGGACCGCAAGGCCGCGACCTTTGAGGGAGGCTCCGCCACACTCACGGATGACCCGCTTCTCCTCCGCCCCAACCGGGTCGAGCCATTTGCCGTGCTTGGCTATGCCGAGCGTGTTGCGGACGTCAGCCGCCACGAACCACGGTTCGCCGTCGAGCTGGACGGTACGGACGTTGCTGCCTTTGAAGTTGAAGAGAGCGGTGCTCGTCATGGGCTGTTTCCTTGGTTGTCACAGGAGGATTGTCACATGAGCGGGTTTGTCACCGAAATCTCTCCGTCAGTGGAGAGAATGCGCTCAGGGCCCGAAACCGCAGGGTTTCAGGCATAAATTTCAGTGAGTTGAGGGATGATTGCAGGAGCGGAGAGATCGCCTAGGGGATTTTAAGTCCCTTGCGTCTACCAGTTTCGCCACGTCCGCCCGCAGCCTAAATCAAATACTTAGTCGGTTCAGTCAAGGGAATGTTTTGCGAACTGCGTTTTCCGGACAGTCCCAGCGAGATCGCTGAGCAACGCCAGAATTTCACATCATGCGAAAGCGCCGTGCGTCTGAAATGACGCACGGCGCAAAAAACGACACCAATTTCATCGCGAAGCGTAAATGGACTGGCTTACCGACCTCGGCCGGTCTTCGAGCTTTCTTGTGATTGTCCAGCGCCGCGGCCGCCGCGAGCTACGCCCTTGCCATGGGAGCTGCCGGGGTTCCTTGGATCTGCGCCGTTACCCCAGCCGTTGTTGCCTTTAACCTTGCCGCCACCGCCGCCGCCGGACTTGGCGATTGCGTTTGACGTCAGGCTGGTGGAAAGCAACATTGTTACTGCAGGAGGTGTCACAACGGCGAAACGACCGCAATTTTTCAGAAACTCTCGCCGGTCTTCATCGCTCGTTGATAGTGGTTCGTGTGGTACTTCGGGCATGAACGCCTCTCCTTCGGGTTGCATCGATTACACCCGTAGAGATTGCCATCGCAGCCCGGCGTTGAACATATGGGGTACGATATAGAACCAAAGAGAGCGGTTGGGACCTGGCTCAATCCTGAGTTCCGGCTTTCGAACGCATATACGCCGCACCGGCACGGCCCAGACGGCGCGTCGCGTAGGTCGAGGCACGAAGCGTGAGCAGAAGGTCGACGAAAACCGCCCCCTTCCCACGGTTACCAACCATGCCGCGCGAAATCAGGCCGGACTCTCGTCGGGGGCCGAGAGCGCGGCACCGGGCAGATAGAGCGAAATCGGCCGGATCTCGTAGACGGCGGTCGGATTGACGCGGCGCAATTCGCGCGCCGTCTCGACGGCGGCTTCGAGGTTCGGGCAATCGACCACGTAGAGGCCGAGCAACTGCTCCTTGGTTTCGGCAAAGGGACCGTCGATGATCATGCCGGCACCCTCGCCCCGCAGCGTCACGGCGTCCCTGGTCGAGCCAAGCCGTGCGGCCGGCCCCAATCGCTTCTCCCGGACGAGGCGATCATTGACCTGCAGCAGATCGTCCATCAGCTTGGCATCTGCTTCCCTGGTCCAGGATTCGACCACCTCTTCCTCGTGATAGGCCAATATCGCGTAGAACATGGATCCCTCTACAATCTCCCATACGGTGCCCAGGTCAGGCACAACGACATGCATGAAACGCGGTTGCATAGTCACGCGGGATGCGAAGCGATCCCGATGAACCGGACCTCGTGAATCGAGGCGATTAGATCGTTTCCGAAGCGCGCGGGCAAGCCCAGCTGCGTCAGCCGCTCGACGTGCTCAAAGCTCGCCTTTGGTCACCTTTGGAGGAACACGGCCGGTGTGATGGATCGGATTGTCCGATCCTGCGCCTTCGGTCGGTTTCTCTTTCTTTGTGGTCTGGCCATTTCTGGCCGGCGGCTCGTCTGCTTCCTCGGTACCGGACTCTGCGCCCTGGTCCGGGAGCGGCTGTTGCTCCATATCCAATTCTTTCGGTTCCGGTTTCCATGTGGGAGACGGCATCGGCTGGTCGGTCAGATCGTCATGTTTGGGATCGCTCATGGGCTTGCTCCTTTCGGTCTTGCCAGATCAACCCCGGACATTTCTGAAGGTTCCTCATGGCCTGGCCGGTCCGTTCGAGGATCGCGGATGGCGTCTGCCCAAGAAATTTTGCAACCCCTGATTCGCCAGGGGTTCAATCGCGGCATGTCAATGGCAAGATAATGCAGGGCTCAATGGCATCCCTGATGATGACTAGGAGGGTGGGGCGTGCGTTCACTGCAAGCGTTCGGCGGCATCGCCTTGCTTCCCGAAGACCTGGACACGCTGCAGCGCGTGTTCGACATGCTGTGTCGCGAACATCGATGGCCCCGCGAGAGCGCGCAGGCTCGACGGTTCGGGAGAATGCTGATCCGGGAATATCAGGCCGGCACGACGGATGAGGGACTTCTTCTGCGAGCCGGGCAAGCCTTCGTCAGCCAGGCCAACGCACAAAAGAGATTGGCCTGAACAGAAATCCCGGCCGTGCGGCGAGGAGCCGGTCAATGACCGGCTCAATGATAGTAGAAACAGTCGCAGTCGGCTCTCGTGGCGTCCTCTCCCTTCCACACCCTGACCGCCAGCTTTGACGACTCGCCAGTCTCCTCGAGCCGCAATCCCAACAGCGAAATCGCCGCCGCCTTGGGGTTCGGCGCGTCTATTTCGATGACCGATCCGACCTGGTGAACGCCCAGGCGTGCAGTCCAGGTAAAGATCTGAACATTGTAATGCATGGAAATTCTCCATTCAGTCGCCGGCTGTGCCGGTCACATAGCCAAGGACAACTGCCCCGCGTCACTTGCCCTCCAACGCAACATCGTCAGCCATCCTCTACGGTCGCTTCCGGTCGATCGCCGCCGTCGGCATGCTCGAAATGCCAGTTTCCCTTCTCATCCTGGAAGCTGATCTCCTCGTCGTCGCCACCGACCTGCTGTTCGGCTGCTGCAGCTTTGGCGGCCGCTAGCGCCATCTCGCGACTGGGAAAGGGCTCTGAATATGCATCGGCTGCCTTGTAGGCCCAGCCTCCATCGTGTGGAACGATGAAATATGTGATCTGCACCATCCGTCACTCCCATGGATGTTCAAGGACAGTCCCTGCCCTCGACGGGCCGCGCCGCGCGGGCCCCTTATGCTCCTCCTTGTTGCCGCATGCTTCCCTGAATCGGAGCCGGTTTGAGAAGCGCCGCAGCCATTCAAGTGCTGTAGCGACCGTGGCTACCTAAAAAGCGCACGTCGCCGTCGGGCATTTCTGATGCCGAATGCTGCGATGTTAACACAAAATTGCCCCATTGGGCCACATTTGCGAATGCTTCTCGGCCGATGTTCGGCGACCCCGCCGATGGGCGAGTTGTGATGCGAATCGCCCGCTAAAAAAAGCGCGCGGCTCGATCGGGAGCCGCGCACGAACGTTGAAGATCGTCAGTCTGCAAGCTTCGCTGCAATCCGCGCGACATGCGCACCCTGAAAGCGAGCCGCTTCGAGTTCGACCGCGGACGGCTGCCGCGAACCGTCGCCGCCGGTAATGGTCGAGGCGCCATAGGGCGATCCGCCCTTGACTTCCTCAATGCCCATCTGACCCTGGAAGGCATAGGGAAGTCCGACGACCACCATGCCGTGATGCATCATCGTGGGGATGAGGCCGAGAATCGTCGATTCCTGGCCGCCGTGCTGGGTCGCCGACGAGGTGAACGCGGAGCCTACCTTCCCGACGAGCTTGCCTTTTGCCCACAGGCCGCCGGTCTGGTCGATAAAGTTGCGCAATTGCGAAGCGACAGTCCCGTAGCGGGTGCCCGCGCCGAAGATGATCGCATCGTAATCCGCCAGTTCCTCGACGGTCGCGACCGGTGCCGGCTGGTCGAGCTTGAAATGCGAAGCCTTCGCCACGTCCTCCGGCACGAGTTCCGGAACACGCTTGACGACCACTTCGGCGCCGGCCGATCTTGCACCTTCCGCGACCGCATAGGCCATCGTCTCGATATGCCCATAGGCCGAATAGTAAAGAACCAGTACTCTAGCCAAAACGATACTCCTTGTTGTCCGGCAATTCCGCTTGATCGCCGCGGCCGGCAGGATTTATCAAAACACATACCACTGCCAGTGCAGGGATGGTCGACAGACTGTTCAGCTTTTTTCAACACCGACGAGATCGCGTTCGCGATCCGAATACGCCCGGAGCGCCAATGACCAGCCCCACGATCGTCACCGCCGCCATGCTCGCCATTGGCGACGAGCTTCTCTCCGGCCGGACCAAGGACAAGAACATCGGCCACCTTGCCGATATGCTGACGATGGTCGGAATCGATCTGCGCGAGGTGCGCATCGTCGCCGACGACCAGGACGCGATTGTGGAGGCGGTCAATGCGTTGCGCAGCCGCTACCGCCACGTGTTTACTTCCGGCGGCATCGGTCCGACCCATGACGACATCACTGCCGATGCGATTTCGAAGGCCTTCGGGGTCGAGTGCATTCACGAGCCGAAGGCAATGGAGCTGCTTGGCGCGATGTACGAGCGCCGCGGCATGGAGTTCACCGAGGCGCGCAAGCGGATGGCCCGCATGCCTGATGGCGCGACCCATATTCCCAATCCGGTATCGACCGCGCCCGGCTTCGCCATCGAGAACGTCTATGTCATGGCCGGCGTGCCCCAGGTGTTCCAGGCGATGCTTGACGCGCTGTTGCCGAGCCTCGAGGCCGGCACGCCCGTTCTGTCCCGTACGGTTCGCTCCCCCTATGGCGAGGGCGACATCGGAGCGCCGCTGACCGAGGTGCAGAAGAACCATCCCGAAACGAGCATCGGCTCCTATCCGAAATTCGACGGCAAGAGCTTCTCGACGGATATCGTGATCCGGGCCCGCGATGCCGCGGTCCTTGGCGCCGCCGAAGCCGGGGTGATCGCGATGATCGAGGCGATAGGCAGCTCGCGCGAGAAAAACCAGCCCTGAACTCCTCGGCCGCGAAATCATCGCAGATCGCGGTGCTCGCGGCCGCACTGGCTCTTGCACTTTCGGCTTCATTGCCGCTATTGCATCAGGCATGAACAAGTGTCGGCGGCGTGGCCGTCGAACTGCAGCAACGCTTATCGCCGACAGTGCAAGAGAGCCGGAGTCCGCCATGTCTCTTCCCGAGAAAGCCTTTCCTGTATCCTGGGATCAGTTCCACCGTGACGCCCGCGCCCTGGCCTGGCGGTTGGCCGACAACGGACAGGAATGGCGCGCGATGGTCTGCATCACGCGCGGCGGCCTTGTTCCGGCGGCTATCGTCAGCCGGGAACTCAACATCCGGATGATCGAAACGGTCTGTATCGCCTCCTATCACGACTACGACACGCAGGGTCAGATGAAGGTGCTCAAGAGCATCTCACCTGAGATCGCGAAGGATGGGGGCGAAGGCGTTCTCATCGTCGACGATCTGACCGATACCGGCAAGACTGCCGCCGAGGTTCGTGCGATGCTGCCGAAGGCGCATTTCGCCGCGGTCTACGCAAAGCCGAAAGGTCGCCCCCTCGTCGATACTTTCGTGACCGAGGTCAGCCAGGATACCTGGATCTACTTCCCCTGGGACCTCGGTTTCACCTACCAGGAACCGATCGCCAAGGGCACCCGCGGCTAGCGCAGATCGTTTCACCGTTCATTAGCGTAGTGAAACACTTTAGCACTTTGAAAGTGGGCGATTCCCGACGGAAACGTTACACGCTTTCCTGGAAGTGTGCAGAACGCTCGGCGTTCTAAGCATTCTCTCCAAGCGGCGCTATGCACTCGACAAGGCTTTCGGCCGTTGCCGCGCGGCCGGCCACGATGCCTGCCTGGCCATGGCGCCAGACTGCGGCCGCTGCCGCCTCGAAGGCAGGCATTCCCTGTGCCAGATGGGCGCCAATGATCCCCGCAAGCACGTCGCCCGAACCTGCTGTCGCGAGCCAGGGCGGCGCGTTGACATTGACAGCGGCCCGGCCGGACGGCGCGGCAACGACCGTATCCGCACCCTTATAGACGATCACGGCATGGCTGAGCCTTGCTGCGGCCTGCGCCTTCTCGATCTTGGACAGCGCCGCATCTTCGGCGATATCCGGGAAGAGCCGGGCGAACTCCCCTTCGTGCGGCGTCATCACCACCTGGCCGCCCTCTGCCGCGATCCTGTCGAAAAGTTGCTCCCTGCCCTCTCGAAACGAACTTATCCCGTCGGCATCGAGCACCAGCGCGCGGCCGCAGAGCATGAGCACGAAATCCCGCGCCTTTTTACCGATCCCGAAGCCGGGTCCGAGAACGAAGGCATTCAGGCGTCTGTCCTTGAGCCAGGCGGCAAGGCCGGCAGTGTTGCTGATTTCCTTGAGCATGATGGCGGTGAGGTGCGACGCGTTGACGGCAAGCGCTTCCGTCGGCGAGGCAAGCGTCACCAGCCCCGCACCGGCGCGCAGGCCCGCGGCGGCCGATAGCCGCGCGGCCCCGGTCGAAACCGGTCCGCCGCAAAGCACGGCGAGATGGCCGCGCTTGTATTTGTGGGTCGCGGGATCCAGCGCGCCGAGGTGTCGCTCCCATAGCGCGGGCGTGTTGACGGTGAGATCGCCGGCTCTGTCCGCAACGAGCCTTGCAGGAATGCCGATATCGAAGATTTCAAGCGTGCCGCAGCGGGCGCGGCCCGGCATCAGCAGATGGCCGGGCTTGGCCGCCATGAACGTCACCGTGTGAGCCGCAACGAAGCTCAAGCCCCGGATTTCGCCCGTACGCCCGTCAATGCCGGATGGCAGGTCCACGGCGAGGACCGGTACTCCGCTCGCATTCACTTGCTCGATGATCGTTCCCGCCTCCTCCGGCACGTCGCGCGCAAGCCCCGCCCCGAAAAGTGCGTCGATGACGACGTCACCCGATTGCGGTTCGTAGGCGTCGAGGGGGCCGGGCACCAGCGCACAGGCATCGCGCGCCCGCGCGGCGTCGCCCTTCAGAATCGCCGCGTCCCCGAGCGCGAATACGGCGACGCTTGCGCCGGTTTCGGCGAGCGCCGCTGCGGCGACATAGCCATCGCCGCCGTTATTGCCGGGGCCGCAAAGCACGACAAAGCGCAATGCTTCGGGGTAAAGCCGCAAGGCGG
This sequence comes from Sinorhizobium sp. 22678, assembly GCF_052044265.1. Taxonomy (NCBI): domain Bacteria; kingdom Pseudomonadati; phylum Pseudomonadota; class Alphaproteobacteria; order Hyphomicrobiales; family Rhizobiaceae; genus Sinorhizobium; species Sinorhizobium sp. 22678. Next base: position 57,230 of record NZ_JBQEMS010000010.1, read on the forward strand.
CGGCCGATACGGCCGTTCCCGCCGAACGCATGAGCGAGAAGCTGTCGATCCCCGAGCGCGCGGCATCCTTGTCGACCTCTGTCATTTCCGCCGGGGTCACGAGGATATTCGAAAGCGCGTGAAGCATGGAAACGATCTAAGCCCGACCGAAAGCGCAAGACAAGAGCAGCGTTGACGGAAAGTGACGTGACTAAAAAATATGCAATTGCACACTATAAGTGCTCAAATAACATGCTTCGACCACGAAACGCAGCGATCATCCGTCGCGCACCGGTGTCGAACACTCAAAACCTCATAAAAAATAGGCAGAATGCCGTTGCAGAAGCCACTGCCCCATCGGCACCCATCGCGTTACCACTGGAAATTTCGCAATCTGCGCGTCATTCCGCTACAAAAGTGGCACGCTACGTGCATAGTGTGAGGCCAAGCGGGCAGAACCTGCTTTAAAGGGAGAAGCGGAGAGACATTTTCTCATGAAAAAGATCGAAGCGATCATTAAGCCTTTCAAGCTCGACGAAGTGAAGGAAGCCCTTCAGGAGGTCGGCCTGCAGGGGATCACCGTCACGGAAGCCAAGGGCTTCGGGCGGCAGAAGGGACACACGGAGCTCTACCGCGGCGCAGAATACGTCGTCGACTTCCTGCCGAAGGTGAAGGTCGAAGTGGTGCTGGCGGATGAAAATGCGGAGGCCGTGATCGAAGCCATTCGCAATGCCGCGCAAACCGGCCGCATCGGCGACGGCAAGATTTTCGTATCCAATGTGGAAGAAGTGATCCGCATCCGCACCGGCGAAACCGGTCTCGACGCCATCTGATCGCGTCCGGCGATCTCACCGATCCGGGGGCCGTCCGGCCCCGTTTTTCCAATCCTCGTCATCACACAGGGAATTGCAACAAATGACGACTGCGAATGAAGTTCTGAAGCAGATCAAGGAAAACGACGTCAAATTCGTAGACCTGCGCTTTACCGACCCCAAAGGCAAGCTGCAGCACGTGACGATGGATGTCGTCTGCGTCGACGAAGACATGTTCGCCGACGGCGTCATGTTCGACGGTTCCTCGATCGGCGGCTGGAAAGCTATCAACGAATCCGACATGGTGCTCATGCCCGATCCGGAAACGGCGCATATGGACCCGTTCTTCGCCCAGTCTACCATGGTCATCTTCTGCGACATTCTCGATCCGGTCTCGGGCGAAGCCTATAACCGCGATCCGCGCGGCACGGCCAAGAAGGCAGAAGCCTACCTCAAGGCTTCCGGCATCGGCGACACCGTCTTCGTAGGTCCGGAAGCGGAATTCTTCGTCTTCGACGACGTCAAGTACAAGGCCGATCCGTACAACACCGGGTTCAAGCTCGACAGCTCCGAACTTCCCTCCAACGACGACACGGACTACGAGACGGGTAACCTCGGTCACCGCCCCCGCGTCAAGGGCGGCTATTTCCCGGTTCCGCCGGTCGACAGCAGCCAGGACATGCGCTCCGAAATGCTGACCGTGCTGTCCGAAATGGGCGTGACGGTGGAAAAGCATCACCACGAAGTGGCAGCGGCGCAGCACGAGCTCGGCGTCAAGTTCGATGCCCTCGTGCGCAACGCCGACAAGATGCAGATCTACAAATATGTCGTGCACCAGGTCGCCAATGCCTATGGCAAGACCGCGACCTTCATGCCGAAGCCGATCTTCGGCGACAACGGCTCGGGCATGCACGTGCATCTGTCGATCTGGAAGGACGGCAAGCCTACCTTTGCCGGCGACGAATATGCCGGGCTTTCCGAATCCTGCCTCTACTTCATCGGTGGCATCATCAAGCATGCCAAGGCCTTGAACGCCTTCACCAACCCGTCGACGAACTCCTACAAGCGCCTCGTCCCGGGTTATGAAGCACCGGTTCTGCTTGCCTATTCGGCCCGCAACCGCTCGGCCTCCTGCCGCATCCCCTTCGGCACCAACCCGAAGGCGAAGCGCGTCGAAGTCCGCTTCCCCGATCCGACGGCGAACCCCTACCTCGCCTTTGCCGCCATGCTGATGGCCGGTCTCGACGGCATCAAGAACAAGCTTCACCCCGGCAAGGCCATGGACAAGGACCTCTACGACCTGCCGCCGAAGGAACTGAAGAAGATCCCAACCGTCTGCGGCAGCTTGCGCGAAGCGCTCGAAAGCCTCGACAAGGACCGCAAGTTCCTGACCGCCGGCGGCGTTTTCGACGATGACCAGATCGACTCCTTCATCGAACTGAAGATGCAGGAAGTCATGCGCTTCGAAATGACGCCGCACCCGGTCGAGTACGACATGTACTATTCCGTCTGATGCCGGAGCGGACGGCCCTCACAGGTTCTGTCCATGCAAGATGAAACGAAGAAGGCGGGTTTCATCCGAAGCCCGCCTTTTCAGTTCGACGCCGATGGAAGGCTCGCGACCGGAGGCGCGGACCTCTTGATGTTCCATATGCGACAACCCAGATAACTGTCTGAAAGGATGTGTTGCGTCATGAAACAAAGAAACGCCAAGTTTGAGATCGGACAGGTGGTTCGCCATCGGATGTTCCCGTTCCGCGGCGTCGTCTTCGACGTCGACCCGGAATATGCGAACACCGAAGAATGGTGGAATGCGATTCCGCAGGAGATCCGGCCCGAAAAGGACCAGCCCTTCTATCACCTGTTTGCGGAGAACGACGAAAGCGAATACGTCGCCTATGTTTCGGAACAGAACCTCGTTTCCGATGACAGCGACAGGCCGATCCGACACCCCCAGGTGGACGCTCTGTTCGAAAAGGCCGACGCCGGACACTACAAGCCGAAGGCCACCTATCAGCATTAGAGCGGAATGAGGAAGAGGTGCGTGCGGGTTGCTGCCGCATCCGCTCAGCGCCGGGCTGAAAACACGCAGAGTCGCCGCAACTTCGCCGGCGGAAGCAGGTACGAAAACGCCCGGCTCGGTGTGAACCGACCCGGGCGTTTTACCTATTCAGAGAAGCTGACGATTACTGCTGCTTGGCAGCCTTCTGCGCCTCTTCCAGCTTCTTGCGGGCGTCTTCTGCCTTCTTCTGCATCTCTTCCTGCAGCAGGCGCTGACGCTCTTCAAGCTGGGACTGCTCGATCGGCTCGCCGTCGAAAACGCCGGTGAAGCCTTCGAGCGTCATCTTGATGGGGTTCGGAGCGCGCTGGAAGTTGACGGAGGTGAAGACGACCTCGTTGCCCTTCTTCAGCTGCGCGATAAGCGCGTCGGAGAGCGGCGCTTCGGCAACGCACTTGTCCGGCATGCAGATCGCGTAGTCGAGCTTGACGCCCTTGCCGCCGTCGATCTGCATTTGAACGCCGGGCGGGATCATGCGCGCGGACGGTACGGAAACCTGCATGACCTTGCGATTGACCTTGCCGGAGACGGTAATGAGGCCGACGGCCGTCACCAGCTGGCCGTTATTGGCGGTGAGCAGGTTCTGGACGATGCAGACATCGTTGTCTTCCTGCTTGGTGCAGACCTTGAACCAACCCTGCGGCGGCTTGCCTCCCGCCTGCTGCGCGGATGCGACGTTCGGCGCACCGGCTGCTGCGAAAGAAAGCGCCAGCGCTGCCAATCCCGCGCGTGTGGTGAAGTTCGACTTGAAGATCATTGTGATTCCGTCTCCTGAAATCCGGTCACGGAACAGAGTTCCGCAGAGTGAGTATCGTCAGCCGCCGTTGTCCTGTTGGCCAAATGAGGCATTTGAATGGCCCCGATTCCGGAAACACCTGTTACATTGGCTCGTGCGGTTTATCCAGTGTTTGTTGCGATTTTGTGCAATCATTTGCTTTGAGCGGCCCTTTCGAACCGGCGAGGGATGTGGCAGGAGCCTGCTTTGTTCTTTTCCCGACCCGGCGCCGGTTGGAAATGCGCTCCCGCATTGATACCTTGCGCGGAATCGGCCTGTTGAATCCCCACGGGAGGTGAAGTTGCGCGCAGTTGTTTCCGGCCTGGTGATGCTCCTGGCGGCCAGCATGTTTGCCAATGGCGCTCTGGCCGCGCCCGTGCATGCGATCGCCATGCATGGCGAACCCGCCTTGCCTGCCGATTTCAAGCACTTCCCTTACGTCAACCCGCAGGTGAAGAAGGGCGGGAAGGTCGCCTACGGGGTCGTCGGCACGTTCGACAGCCTCAATCCCTTCATTTTGAAGAGCATGCGCACGACCGCGCGCGGCATGTGGGACCCGGGCTTTGGCAACCTGGTCTACGAATCGCTCATGCAGCGCTCGCAGGACGAGCCATTCACGATGTATGGCCTGCTCGCCGAAACCGTCGAATGGGACGATGACCGCACCTTCATCCAGTTCAACCTCAATCCCAAGGCGCGCTGGGCCGACGGCCGGCCGGTGACCGCCGAAGACGTGATCTTCACCTTCGAATTGTTGCGCGACAAAGGGCGCGCACCCTTCAGCAACCGCCTCTCCAAGGTTGCGAAGATGGAGAAGGTCGGGGAACGAAGCGTGCGCTTCACCTTCACCGAGGAGGCCGATCGCGAGATTCCGCTGTTGCTGGGACTTTCGCCCGTGCTGCCGAAGCATGCGATCGACGTCGAGACGTTCGATCGGACGAGCCTGGAGCCACCGCTCGGCTCCGGTCCCTACCGGGTCGCGGAAGTCAGGCCCGGCGAACGGATCGTCTATCGCCGCAACCCCGACTATTGGGCCAAGGATCTGCCCTCGAAGGTGGGCCTCGACAATTACGATGAGATCTCCGTCGAATATTTCCTGCAGGAGAACACCCTGTTCGAAGCCTTCAAGAAGGGTGTGGTGGACATCTACGCCGAAGGCAGCGCAACGAAATGGGCCCGCGCCTACGATTTTCCCGCCGTTCGCAGCGGCGGCGTGATCAAGGAAACGTTCAAGCCGAAGACACCGTCCGGCATGCTCGGCTTCGTCTTCAATACGCGCAGGCCGATGTTCGACAACATCAAGCTCAGGCAGGGGCTCGCTCTCGTTTTCGACTTCGAGTGGGTCAACAAGAATCTCTTCGACGGCGCCTATACGCGTACGCAGAGTTATTGGCAGAATTCGTCGCTTTCCTTCCTCGGGGTGGCGGCTGACAATCGTGAACTGGACCTCATGGGAGACGTGAGGGAGCGCATCAATCCGGCGATCCTCGACGGCACCTACCGGCTCCCCGTGACGGACGGCTCGGGTCGCGATCGCAATGTGCTCCGGGAAGCGGTGACGCTTCTTCGCGAAGCGGGCTACTCCATCAAGGACGGCAAGATGGTCGACGCCAAGGGTACGCCGCTCGCTTTCGAGATCATGAGCCAGAATGCCGGCCAGGAGAAGGTTGCGCTTGCTTATCAGCGGTTTCTCGCGCCGCTCGGCATCGCAGCGAGGGTTCGCACCGTCGACGATTCACAATATCAGCTGCGCAGCCAATCCTTCGATTACGACGTCATCATCAAGTCCTTCCCCTCGTCGCTCTCCCCCGGTCTCGAACAGATCAATCGCTGGAGTTCGCAAACTCGGGACAGGCAAGGCAGCGACAACTTCGCCGGCGTCGCCGACAAGGACGTTGATAAACTGATCAACAACATCCTGCAGGCACGCAACCCCGAGGATTTCACCGCCGCCGTTCGTGCGCACGACCGGCTCCTCGTCAACAATTCTTATCTTGTTCCGCTTTACCATCTCGATGCGCAATGGATTGCCCGGTGGAAGCATATCGGCCGGCCGACGACGGTACCGCTTTACGGTTATCAGTTGCCGAGTTGGTGGGACGAGCGTGTTCAGTAGGCAGGCACCGTTCGCTGATGCATTGAAAGATGTTTCCAGCCGGCCTATGTCGCAGTTTTGGTAAAGCGAAAGGCCGGCACCATGGAAACCGTCAATATCGATATCGTCTCGGACGTCGTATGCCCCTGGTGCTATCTCGGCAAGAATCGCCTCGACCAGGCGATCGCCAATGTCGCCGGCGAGATCAACGTCGCTATCCAGTGGCGTCCCTACCAGCTCAATCCCGATCTGCCGCCGGAAGGCGTCGACCATAAAGAGCACCTGGCGGCCAAGCTCGGCGGTCAAGCGGCCGTCGACGAGGCGCACCGGATGCTCGAAGGCCTCGGTGTGGAAGACGGCATCGCCTTCGATTTCGATGCCGTCAGGGTCAGCCCGAATACGCTCGATGCGCACCGGCTGATCCGCTGGGCCGCGACCGGCGGCGAAGCGGCGCAGGACCAGGTGGTGAGCCTGCTGTTCAAGGCGAATTTCGAAGAGGGTCGCAACCTCGGCGACCACGCCGTCCTCCTCCACATCGCCGAACAGGCCGGCCTCGAAAGGCCGGTTATCGCGGCTCTCCTCGCCTCAGACGCCGATAAGGACGCCGTAAGGCAGGAAATCGGCATGGCCCGGGAAATCGGCGTGACCGGCGTTCCCTGCTTCATCATCGAGCAGCAATATGCGGTGATGGGGGCGCAGTCGGTCGAGGTGCTGACCAGCGCTTTGCGCGAGATTGCGCAGATGAAGGCCGAGCATCCGGCCCACTGAGCTTGCGTAGAGAGCAAATTCCGCGTGGAACGGCGGCGTTTCACTGCATCGGGAGAACCTTCTTTTCCGCGGGGATAGCTACAGCCGGTCATTTCCGATCATTTCCGGAAGCGGGATGGCGCTACTCCCGTCCAGCGTTTGAACGCGCGGGTGAAATGCGCGGAATCACTGTAGCCCACCCTTAAGGCGATGTCGGTCATGCTATGAACACCTTCGCAGATCAGCCGGATTGCCTCACTGCGGCGCGTGTCATCAAGCAACTCTTCGAAATCGACTCCGCAAAACTTGAGGCGCCGCTGAAGGGACCGAGGCGACATGCCAAGGGTTCTCGCGACGGTCTCCAGTCCAAGCGCATGACCATCGGACAGCCTTTCGCTGAGCATCTTCGCCGCCTCTACCGCGGAAGCTAGGGCCTCTGTCGCCTTCGAAGGCCGAATTCCGGCGGTTTTGAGAGGAAAGTCGAGCAGTTCCCGATCGAACTCGATCATATCGTGATCGCATCCCGTTTCGATGTTGGACCCCAGGCACTCCTCCAGCGCCCCGTTTCCGAGCATCCTCGAAGCTGTCAGCCGAACCCTTATTGCGGAGGGTTCGCCGGCCATAAGCGGCACTTTGCGAAGTACCGCCAGGCTGCCGAAGATGAACTGCCGGGGATCGAACTCGTAACGGTCCGCGAAGCGGAAGACGATTCGAGCGGTTTTGCCTTCCGTCATGAAGCGTACCTCCGATCCGCGGTGGATCGTAGGCACATTGACGGTCGCGAGCGCGCATGCGGCGGCCACGTCTCTCGCCGCGAGAACCGATTGTCCCCACACGCCGAGATCGCGGAGTTCAGTCATGAAGCCGACATGCGCGCCCGCGAACGGGTCCGCCGCAACCTTCGCCAGCTCGTTGGCCATGTGAAAGCACTGGGCACGGGGAAGCCAGCCGTCTGCGTTCTGGAACACGTTCGGCGAGATGCCGAGGCGTTCGCAGAATTCGATTGCCGAGACACCGCGCCGGGCCAGATAGGGCGCAATTGGCAGGAAAGCCCTGATCCTGATCGAGGGTGCAGAATTCAACATTCGGGGACCAAACTTGGCATGAAAAGGCAAGACGAAATACACGCACTATAGCAGTATGCAACTTCGTTGGAAGTCTTTCGCGATTAAGTTGTCCATAGCAGAGTTCCTCCGGCGTTTTCGGGGTCTATTACCAACCTTATGGCGGCGTTACGCCGGGGTCTGCATCGACTGAGCTTGAAGCATTTCGTCACAAATCTATTTTTTCGGAGGGTACAATGAATATTACGCGCCGTGAGTTGACGGTGGCCGGTCTCGGCCTGATGGCAGCGGGCTCCATAGGTTCGCCGGCGACCGCCCGCGATGGGCTGGTCGCGAATTTGCCGGAGGGTCTCGACGAGTTTGCTTCGGCCGTGGAGGCTTACATCTATGCCTATCCTCTTGTGACCATGGAGATCACCAGGCGTGTGATCACCAACGTCGCCGAGACCGAAGGAACCCGAGGCCCGATGGGGCATATCATCAAGCTGCGCCGATACCCGGACGCCAAGTTCCGGGACGTGACGGCGCCCAACGCCGATACGCTCTATACGACCGCATTCTTCGACGTCGGTGATGAACCGTGGGTGGTCAGCCTGCCCGACCTGAACGATCGCTATGCCCTGTTTCCGATGTTGGACGGCTGGACGACCGTGTTCGACGTTCCCGGAAAGCGGACCACGGGCACGGGGGCACAGACCTTCGTGGTTACCGGTCCCGGATGGGAAGGCGCGCTCCCGGAAGGGGTCAAGCAATACAAGTCTCCGACGAGCATCGTCTGGTTGCTCGGGCGCATCTACTGCACCGGAACCCCAGAAGACTACGCCGAAGTCCACAAGCTGCAGGATGAAGTGAAGCTCTACCCCTTGAGCGCCTGGGGGAAAGACTGGACCGCGCCCAAGGGCAAGGTCGATCCGGCGATCGACATGAAGACCGCCGTTCGCGAGCAAGTCAACAAGATGGACGCCGTCGAATACTTCACGCTGTTCGCCGAACTCTTGAAACGGAATCCGCCCACCGACGCAGATGCGCCCATGGTGGCCAAGCTTGCTGAGTTGGGCATCGTTCCCGGCCGGGATTTCGACAAGACCAAGTTCGATCCAGCCTTCGCAAAGCGCGTCCCCGAGGTCGGTTTTGCGCGCATCATGATGCACTTCAAATTCAGCGATGGCGACGTTCAGGACATCGACGGCTGGGGCTTCACCACGAAAACAGGCATCTACGGCACAAATTATCTCCAGCGTGCCTTGATCACCGCGATCGGGCTTGGGGCAAACCGGCCACAGGATGCGATCTACCCCACCTCGCTGAAGTCCGACAGCGGCGTGATCAAGCGGGCATACGATGGATCCGAAAAATACCTCCTGACTTTCAAGAAAGGGCTTACGCCGCCGGTTTCGGGTTTCTGGTCATTGACCATGTATGATGCGGAGTACTTCTTCGTCGACAATCCGCTCAATCGCTATTCGATCAGCGCTCGGCAACCGCTCAAGGCCAATCCGGATGGCTCGATCGACCTGCTGATTCAGCATGAATCCCCCGGATCGGACATGGAATCAAACTGGCTGCCGGCCCCCCAGGGAAAATTTATCCTCATGATGCGCCTGTATTGGCCTGACGAGGGCAATCCCTCCATTATCGATGGTTCCTGGACGATACCGCCCGTGAAGAAGGTGAGTTGATGTCTGTATTGGGCGCTGAGAACTGGGAGCGGCGAATTGTTCGGTCGCCGCTCCTCTTCCTGCCGGCGTGAATACGGTATTTTACAGGAGTAATCGATTTGGCGCGGCACCTTACCCGGAACGCCAGGGGCGGCGTACCATCACGGCCGTCTTTGCCGTGCGCCTTGTGCCTGATGCTGCTCTCCGCATGTGCGGGCCGCCCGACAGGGGTGCTCGAGCCGGTGGCGGCCAATCCGTCGGCCACTCAAGTCGAGATGCTGGTCACCACCACCCGAGGCAGGGCGGAAAAACCGGGCGAGATGTTCAGCGGCGAGCGCGCGCTTAGCCCGACATTCGCAGACATCACCGTGTCTATTCCGTCCGACACAGTCCGCAAGGCCGGCGAAGTCGCCTGGCCGCGCAAGCTTCCACCGAATCCCGAGACGGATTTCGCAACACTGAAGGCTGAGGAAATCGACCGCGGTGCGGCCGAAAAATGGTTGAACAGCCAGGTGCGCAAGAGCCCGGACGGCAGTGTCCTTGTCTTTATCCACGGGTTCAACAACCATTTCGAGGATGCGGTTTTCCGTTTCGCGCAGATCGTCCATGACTCGGGCGCGCGCAGTGTCCCGGTGCTCGCGACATGGCCGTCACGCGGGAGTCTGCTGGCCTATGGCTATGATCGCGAAAGCACCAACTATACTCGCAACGCAGTAGAACGGTTATTCCAATATCTCGCGCGTGATCCCGAGGTGAAGGAAGTCTCGATCCTGGCACATTCGATGGGAAATTGGCTGGCGCTGGAGTCCTTGCGCCAGATGGCCATCCGCAATGACGGGCTGCCGGCAAAGTTCAGGAATGTCATGCTGGCGGCGCCCGACGTCGATGTCGACGTCTTCGGTTCGCAGATCACCGACATGGGCAAGCAACGGCCGCGCTTCACCCTCTTCGTCTCGCGTGACGACCGTGCGCTCGCCGTTTCCCGTCGCGTATGGGGAAATGTCTCCCGGCTGGGAGCGATCGATCCGGAGCAGTCGCCCTACAAGGAGGAGCTGGCGGCGAATGGGATTACCGTCGTCGACCTCACCAAAATCAAGGCAGGCGACAATCTGCACCACACCAAGTTCGCGGAGTCGCCCGAAATCGTACGACTGATCGGCAGCCGCCTGTCCAGCGGCCAGACCTTGACCGACAGTCGCCTGGGGCTCGGGGACCATATCGTGGCGGCGACCGCCGGGGCCGCCCATTCCGTCGGAACGGCCGCGGGACTGGTCGTTGCCGCTCCCGCTGCCCTCGTCGATCAGAACACGCGGCGGAATTACGTCCATCACGTCGAGTCACTCGCCGGACCATCCGGCGGAGTGAAATGAAACGCGGCCGACATTGCGTGCTGGGGAGAGCCAAGCGGGAGCCATATACTGCAACCCCATGTGGTCCACGCCGGACAAGCCGGATCACAGGAAAGCTTATGTCGCGGCGGCCAGTGGTAACTTTTCGGCTTTCCGTGCGTTCTGTCGGGCGACCTGACGAACGGAGGCAGTGATGTCGAAGCGCGAACTCATCGATACCGGGACCGACAAGCGCTACGTGCGGCGCGACGAAAGCGGGAAGTTCAAACAATCGGTGGATGTCGGCCGTTCCCTGTCTTCGGACAGGAAACAGAAGGCGAAACACGATGCCAAGCCCGGCCAGGGCGACAAGGGCGATCGCAAGAACTAGCTCCGTGAAGATCGCCACCTATAACGTCAACGGGGTGAATGGCCGTCTGGAAGTCCTGCTGCGGTGGCTGGAGGAGGCGTCACCCGACGTCGTCTGCCTTCAGGAACTGAAGGCACCAGACCCGAAGTTCCCCGTCAAAGCCATCGAGGCTGCCGGATACGGGGCGATCTGGCACGGCCAGAAGAGTTGGAACGGCGTGGCGATCCTCGCCAGAGACAGGGAGCCAATGCTGACGCGCAAGGGCCTGCCTGGTGATCCGGACGATACCCACAGCCGTTATATCGAGGCAGCCATCGATGGCATCGTGATCGGCTGCCTTTATCTGCCCAACGGGAATCCCTATCCGGGACCGAAGTTCGAATACAAGCTGGCATGGTTCCACAGGCTGACGGCCTACGCGGCAGAGCTGCTGGAACTCGACGTCCCGGTGATCCTCGCTGGCGACTACAACGTCATGCCGACGGAGCTCGATGTCTACAAACCGGAGCGTTGGGTGAACGACGCGCTGTTCCGCGTCGAGGTCAGAGACGCTTATCATCGTCTGCTTGGACAGGGCTGGACGGATGCCCTCCGGCAGCTTCATCCCCGCGAACGCGTCTATACCTTTTGGGACTACTTCCGAAATGCCTTCGTGAGGGATGCCGGCCTCCGCATCGACCATTTCCTGCTCAGCCCGGATGTCGCCAAGAGGCTTTCGGCTGCGGGGGTCGACAAGCATGTCCGGGGATGGGAGCACACAAGCGATCACGCGCCGGCCTGGATCGAACTTTCAGATGGAGCTGAGGAGCAAGGTCGATGACAATGAATGATTGGCGTGCCGATCTGCGCCTCGAACTGGAAAAACTGGTCGACGCCGCCGTCGTTGTCGGCGCGCGCCAACAGGATGTCTACGCCGCCATTCTTGACGAGATTGGACAGCTTCGGCTCGCCTACGAGCGAGACCCGGATCCCGCCGACTCCGTCAGCGAACAGGTCATCGAAGAACCGTCCAACAATTGGCCCGCCGCGGACGAATGATCGCAGCACGGTGTCGCCGTCCGGAACGGGTATACGAAATTGGTGGTCGCGATCAACCGCGCACACCTTTCCTCATCCGGCTCTGGCGAGCGCTGCAAGCTGCGTCATCACCATCGCGGCGCCGGAAAGCCGTTTCTCCGGCGTTGCGAGGTCGCGCTGGAAGAAGATGCTTTGGTCCGGACGGATCTTGGCGATTGTTCCCTGTTTCGCGATGTAGCCCACGAGTGCCGCGGGATTGGGAAATTCCTTGTTGCGGAACTGGACCACGACGCCCTTCGGTCCGGCATCGAGCTTTTCGACATTCGCCGTGCGGCAGAGCGACTTGACGTAGACGATCTTCAGAAGGTGCTGTACCTCCGTCGGCAGCGGCCCGAAACGGTCGATCAGCTCTGCACCGAAGCCGTCGATCTCCTTGAGGTCGGTCAGCTCGCCCAGGCGCCGATAAAGGCCGAGCCGCAGATTGAGGTCCGGCACATACTCCTCCGGGATCATCACCGGGGTTCCGACCGATATCTGCGGCGACCAGCCGGTATCGTGGATCTCCTCCTCGCCCTTGAGTTCGGCAACCGCCTCCTCGAGCATCTGCTGGTAGAGCTCGAAGCCGACCTCCTTGATGTGACCCGACTGTTCCTCGCCGAGCAGGTTGCCCGCTCCGCGGATGTCGAGGTCGTGGCTGGCGAGCTGGAACCCGGCTCCAAGCGTGTCAAGCGATTGAAGGACCTTCAGGCGTCGTTCCGCCGGCCCGGTCAACGTCTTGTTGACGGGAAGCGTGAAGAGCGCGAAGGCGCGGACCTTGGAGCGCCCTACCCGGCCGCGCAGCTGATAGAGCTGGGCAAGGCCGAACATATCGGCACGATGCACAATCAGGGTGTTGGCGGTCGGCACGTCGAGACCAGACTCAACGATCGTCGTCGAGAGGAGCACATCGTAGCGCCCTTCGTAGAAGGCGTTCATGATGTCTTCGAGCTCGGTCGCCGGCATTTGCCCGTGTGCCACGGCAACTTTCAGTTCCGGCACGTCGGATTTCAGGAAATCATGGATTTCCGGAAGATCGCTCACCCGCGGACAGACATAGAAGCTCTGGCCGCCGCGGTAGTGCTCGCGCATCAAAGTTTCACGGATCACCAAAGCATCGAAGGGCGAGATGAAGGTGCGCACCGCCATGCGGTCGACCGGCGGCGTCGTGATCAGCGACAGTTCGCGCACTCCGGTGAGGGCAAGCTGCAGCGTCCGCGGAATGGGTGTCGCCGAGAGCGTGAGAACGTGCACATCGCTCTTCAGCTCTTTCAGGCGCTCCTTGTGCTTGACACCGAAATGCTGCTCCTCATCGATGATGAGCAGGCCCAGATTGGCGAATTTGATCGACGAGCCGAGCAGCGCGTGCGTGCCGACCACGATGTCCGTCTTGCCATCGGCGACCTCTTTCTTCGTGAGCGCCAGATCCTTCGCGCTGACCAGTCGCGAGGCCTGCTGAATTCGGATCGGCAAGCCGCGGAAACGATCGGAGAAGGTCTTGTAGTGCTGCCGCGCAAGCAGGGTCGTCGGCACGACCACGGCGACCTGTACGCCGTTCATCGCCGCGATGAAAGCGGCACGCAGCGCCACCTCCGTCTTGCCGAAGCCGACATCGCCGCACACGAGACGGTCCATGGGCCGGCCGCGGCCGAGATCGTCGCGGACGGCATCGATCGAGTTCAATTGGTCCTCGGTCTCGTCATAGGGGAAGCGGGCGGCGAATTCGTCGTAGACACCGTCCTGTGCCGCAAGGACCGGCGCATGGCGCGTATGTCTTTCGGCAGCAATGCGGATGAGGCCGCCGGCCATATCGAGCAGCCGCTTTTTGAGCTTGGCCTTGCGCGCCTGCCAGGCGACACCGCCGAGCTTGTCGAGGACCGCATCGGTTCCTTCCGAGCCATAGCGCGACAGAAGCTCGATGTTTTCCACCGGGAGGAAAAGCTTGGCATCGTCCGCATAAACGAGCTCGAGGCAGTCATGCGGCGCGCCGGCGGCCTCGATCGTCCTGAGGCCGACGAAGCGCCCGATGCCGTGCTCGGCGTGCACGACATAACTGCCCTCGTCGAGACCGGTCACTTCCGCGATGAAATCCGCGCCTCGCTTGCGGCGCTTGGAGCGGCGAACCAGACGGTCGCCGAGAATGTCCTGCTCGCCGATGACGACGAGGTCACCCGTCTCAAATCCCGCTTCGAGGCTTAGAACCGCGGATGCGGCCTCGCCCGGCTTGAGCGAACCGATATCCGCGAGCGCCTTGACCGGACGGATATTGGCGAGACCATGCTCGGCCAGAACCTGAAGCAGCCGGTCGAGCGAGCCTTCGGTCCAGCCGGACACGATGACCTTGGCGCCTTTTGCCCGCTTCTCGGCGATATGCTTCACGGCCTGATCGAAAACGTTGGTGCGGGTGCCATCGGTATCGGCCTCGCCCGCCGGCTTGGCCCAACGCAGGCCCTGACGCGCTTCGATGTTCACGACCTGGCGGGCTTCGCCCTCGTGTTCGGTAAAGGGCGAGAGGCGGATCGCATTGCGATCATTCAGGGCTTCGCCGAAACCTTTCGCATTGAGATAGAGCATGTCCGGCGGCACGGGCTTGTAGGGCGTGCTCTGGGTGACCTGAGACTTGCCCGGCGAAGCCGAAGCGAGGCGGGCGTCGTAATAGTCGAGAACGAGCTTCGAGCGCTCTGCCGCGGCCTCGCGCGCCAGGTGGTCGGTGACGATGCGAAAGCCGCCGAGATAGTCGAAGACCGTTTCGAGCCGATCGTAGAAAAGCGGCAGCCAATGCTCCATGCCGGCATAGCGCCGTCCCTCCGACACGGCCTGATAAAGCGCATCGTCGCGCGTCGCCGCTCCGAAGAGAGAAAGATACTGCTTTCGGAAGTGGCTGATCGTCTCGGGCGTCAGGGATACCTCGCTCATCGGATTGAGGTCGAGGGAGCGGACCTGCCCGATCGTGCGCTGGCTTGCGGGGTCGAAGGACCGGATCGCCTCGAGCGTGTCGCCGAAGAAGTCGAGGCGCAAAGGCTCGCCGCTGCCGGGTACATAGACATCCAGGATGCCTCCCCGTACGGCGAATTCGCCCATCTCGCGCACGGTCGGGACCCGCTCGAAGCCGTTTCGCTCGAGCCGGGCGGCAAGGTCGTCCATGCGGATCTGGTTGCCGGGCCGTGCCGTGAAGGCCAGGCTTTCGATCACATCCTGCGGTGAGATCCTCTGCAGCGCTGCATTGATGGTGACGAGCACGATCGCCGGATGCGGTTTCCTGCGGTGGGCGATCAACGCGCTCAGCGCGGCGAGCCGGCGCGCCGAGGTGTCGGCGCTCGGCGAGACGCGGTCGTAAGGCAGACAGTCCCAACCGGGCAGCGTCAGGACCGGAATGTCGGGAGCAACGAAACCGAGCACCTGTTCCAGGTCGGCGACCTTCTGGCCATCGGAGAGGATATAGGCGACGGGTGCCCCGGCCCTGGCAAGTTCGGCGAGCACGAGCGCCTCGGCGCCCGTTGGAACCGGGCCGATCGTAATTTCCCGCGTCGCCGCAAGTATCTTCCTAGGGTCGAGGCCAGGTATCATCGTCATGTCTACTTCGTTTCGTGGCGAACCGGGGCGAAATCCGGGCGATAGGCAGCGATCCGGAAGAAGAGTTCGGTCGCATAACGCTCGGGCAGCGGTTTTTCTCCGGTGATCCAGCGGACGAGGTCGTTGTCCTCCTCCCCCATGATTGCTTCGAGTTCGTCGAGCTCCGCTTCGGACAAGGTGGCGAGCTCCGCCTCGGCGAACTGGCCGAGGATCAGGTCCATCTCGCGGATGCCGCGGTGCCACGCGCGGAAAAGAATCCTGCGCCGACGCGGGTCGAGATCGGCGCTCGTGCGCGAAATGCCGGTCATGGGATGTCCTTCCTGCCTCCGCCGCTCCGGCGGATCGAGATCATGGGCTCTATAAACGCTGGAAAGCGGGTTGTCAGCCTTGCCAAAGGCGGAATTATCGTCGCAATTTCATTGCTATGCGCCCTGCCCTGCTCGATCCGCTGTTTTCGCCCCTCGACACCTTGCCCGGCATCGGCCCGAAGACCGGCGAACTTTACGCGCGCCTGCTCGGGCGCGAGACGGTCGAAGACTGCCGCGTGGTCGATCTTGTCTTCCATATCCCTCATTCGCTGATCGATCGTCGCCGCCAACCCGGAATCGCCTATGCCCCCGATGGGTCGATCGTCACCATCACCGGACGTGTCGACCGGCACCAACCGGCTCCCGGCGGCAGATCGAACGCGCCCTATCGCGTCTTTCTCCACGACAAGACCGGCGAACTGGCGCTCACCTTCTTTCGCGTCAGGGGGAACTGGCTCGAGAAGGCCCTGCCCATCGATGAGACGGTGATCGTCAGCGGCAAGGTGGACTGGTTCAACGGGCGGGCTTCCATGGTCCACCCGGACTACATGGTCCGTGCGGCCGAATCGGAGAACATGCCGCTCGTCGAGCCTGTCTACGGGCTGACGGCGGGCCTGACCTCGCGGCCCCTTCGTAAGTCGATCGAGGCGGCAGTGGCACGCGTCCCGGACCTGCCGGAATGGCTGGATGAGGCACTTCTGCGCCAACAGGGCTTCAAGAGCGCCAAAGAAAGCTTCCAGCGCCTGCATGAACCGCGGGACGAAACCGATGTCGACGCACAGGCGCCCGCGCGCCGCCGGATCGCCTATGATGAGTTCCTGGCGGGGCAGCTTTCGCTCTCGCTGGTTCGCCAGCGATTGCGCAAAGTCGCCGGTACACCGATTCATCCGACCGGCCAGTTGAGCGGTCCGGTAATCGCCGCCCTGCCTTTCTCCTTGACGAAAAGCCAGTCGGCGGCCGTCGACGAGATCCTTGCCGACATGTCCGGAGCCGACCGCATGCTGCGGCTGCTGCAGGGAGACGTCGGCTCCGGCAAGACGGCCGTGGCCTTGATGGCGATGCTGGCGGCGGTGGAATCCGGCGGCCAGGCCGTGCTGATGGCGCCGACGGAAATTCTCGCGCGGCAGCACCACGCCACGCTTTCGCGGATGGCCGCGCCGGCGGGCATCACGATCGATATCCTCACCGGCAGGACGAAGGGCAAGGAACGGGACGCGATACTGGAACGCATTGCCTCCGGCGACACGCAGATGGTCATCGGCACACACGCACTCTTCCAGGACGCCGTGATCTATCGCCGGCTCGTCCTCGCCGTGGTCGACGAGCAGCATCGTTTCGGCGTGCATCAGAGGCTGCGGCTGACGGCCAAGGGGATATCTCCGCACATGCTCGTCATGACCGCGACGCCAATTCCGAGAACACTCGTGCTCGCCGCCTTCGGCGACATGGATGTATCCAAGCTCACCGAGAAGCCGGCAGGGCGCAAGCCGATCCAGACCGTCACGATACCGAACGAACGTACGGAGGAGATTGTGGAAAGGCTCGACGCAGCGCTCCGGCAGGGCAAGAAGGCCTATTGGATCTGCCCGCTCGTCGAGGAGTCCGAGGAGACCGACGCCATGTCCGCCGATGAGCGCTACCAGAGCCTTGCTCGACGGTTCGGCAAGGATGTCGGCCTGGTGCACGGGCGCATGGCAGGGCCGGACAAGGACGCCGTCATGCTCGCCTTCAAGAACGGTGAAATCCGTTTGCTCGTGGCCACGACGGTCGTCGAGGTGGGCGTGGACGTGCCGGATGCAACTATCATGGTCATCGAGCACGCCGAACGCTTCGGCCTTGCGCAGCTGCACCAGTTACGCGGCCGCGTAGGGCGCGGCGACGAAGCTTCGACCTGCATCCTTTTGTACAAGAGCCCGCTCAGCGAAGCAGGGCGCGCGCGTCTTTCGGTCCTGCGTGAAAGCGAAGACGGCTTCCTGATCGCCGAGGAGGACCTGAAGCTGCGCGGCGAAGGCGAGCTTCTCGGCACGCGGCAGTCCGGCACGCCGGGTTTCCTCATCGCAAGCCTCGAGTCGCATGCCGACCTCCTGGAGATGGCGCGCAAGGATGCCGCCTATGTCATAGACAGGGATCCGGAACTGACGTCGGAACGCGGTCAGGCGCTCAGGACGCTGCTCTATCTCTTCCGGCGCGACGAGGCGATCCGGTTCCTGCGGGCCGGCTGATCATCAACTCCCGGAACCTCATACGCTCTCCTGCTGTTTGATCGCACGCGGGGGCGCATTGGCCAGCGGGTTGTAATCCGGCGCAACGAGGCCTCCGGAGATCAGCAGCTTCGCAGCATCCTCGGCGCTCATCTGCAGAGGAATGATCTTGTCGCGCGGCACGAAGAGCAGGAAGCCGGCGGTGGGGATCGGCGTCGGAGGCAGGAAGACCGTCACCATGTCCATGCCGCGCTCGTCGAACCTGGCGGCGATCTCGCCCTTCACATCGGTGGCGATGAAGACCAGCGACCACAGCCCGGGGCTTGGATATTCGATCAGCCCCGCCCTCTTGAACGAGGACGACTGGTCCTGCAGCACGGTCTGGAAGATCTGCTTCAGCGACTTGTAGATGGAGCGGACGAGCGGCGTCCGGTTGAGGAGCGACTCGCCGAAGTTGATGATCGAACGTCCGACGAGGTTTGCGGTCAGGAAACCGACCAGGGTGATGACTACTACGGCGACGAGCAGCCCGAAACCCGGGATCGCGATCGGCAGATAATTATCGGGGTTATAAAAACTCGGCAGATACGGTTTCACCCATCCGTCGGCCCACTCGATAAAGGAGCGGACCAGCCACACCGTGATCGCCAGCGGCGCGCAGATGATAAGCCCGGTGAGAAAGTAGTTGCGCAGCCGGGCCGCGATGATGCCGCTTTTGGAACTTTCCGTCATGCCGTTGCCATCGATCCGTCAGTCCGCTCCGAAGGCGGGATGATAAGTGACGGTGCCGGAAACCAGTCCTCCCGACAAGGGTAAAGCCATGAAATATTGCGGCGCACAACCCGGAAAAACAAGAGCAGGCTCGTTGCGGAACCCGAATCTCTCGTAGAAGGCCGGATTGCCCGCGAGGACGCAGCCTGAAGCCCCCGCTTTGCGCAGCATGTCGAGCCCGCGCCGCACAAGTGCGCTCCCCGTGCCGCGTCCTTGCCGATCCGGTCGCACCGACACTGGGCCGAGCCCGTACCAGCCGACCGCGAACGGGGTGATCGTGACAGGCGAAAATGCGATGTGACCGATCACCTCGCCCTCTTCCTCGGCAACGAGGGAAAGCGTCATGGCGTCCTCGGAGCGCAGTCGGTCGATGATCCGGGCCTCCGTCTGGTCGCTATAGGGCTGCCCGGCGAAAGCCGCCTCGGTAATCTGCCGGATCGTCTCGGCATCGCCCGCGGTTTCCGGTCGGATGATCATTCGACCGTCACCGATTTGGCGAGGTTGCGCGGCTGGTCCACGTCGGTCCCCATGAAAACGGCCGTATGGTAGGCGAGAAGCTGGACCGGCAATGAGAAGATCATCGGCGCGATGATCTCGTCGACTTCCGGCAGCACGATCGTGTGCATCGTATCGAGCTTCGACGCGGCCGCACCTTTCTCGTCGGTTATCAGGATGATGCGGCCACCGCGCGCGGCCACCTCCTGCATGTTCGATACCGTCTTGTCGTAAAAGCGGTCATGCGGCGCGATGACGATGACGGGCATGTTTTCGTCGATCAAGGCGATCGGTCCGTGCTTCAGCTCGCCCGCGGCGTAACCTTCGGCGTGGATATACGAAATCTCCTTGAGCTTCAGCGCCCCTTCCATTGCCAGCGGGAAGCTGGTGCCGCGGCCGAGATAGAGCACGTCGTGGCATTTGGACAGTTCGCGCGACAGACTCTCGATCTTCGGCTGGATGCTGTTCAGCACCTGACCCATGATGCGCGGCATTTCGGCAAGGCTCTTTACGAGCGCTTGCTCCTCTTCGTCGCTGATCGTCCCGCGGGCCTTGCCCGCGCCGACGGCGAGTGCGGCCAGAACCGCAAGCTGGCAGGTGAAGGCCTTGGTCGAGGCGACGCCGATCTCAGGGCCCGCAAGGATCGGAAAGACGGCGTCGGATTCCCGCGCGATGCTCGACTCGCGGGCGTTGACGACCGCGCCGATCTTGAGGCCGTGCTCCTTGCAATATCTCAGGGACGCCAGAGTGTCGGCGGTCTCGCCTGACTGTGAGATGAAAAGAGCCGCCGACTGCGGCGACAGCGGTATCTCGCGGTAGCGGAATTCGGATGCGACGTCGATTTCGACTGGCAGGCGGGCATAGCGCTCAAACCAGTATTTGCCGATCAGGCCGGCGAGATAAGCGGTGCCGCAGGCAGAGATCGCCAGGCTCGGGATCTTGCCGAAATCGATGGCGTCGGAAATCGGAACGACACGATTCTCTATGAAATTGACATAGTGCCCGAGAGCATGGGCGATGACCTCCGGCTGCTCGTAGATCTCCTTCTCCATGAAATGGCGATGGTTGCCCTTGTCCACCAGAAAGGCAGCAGCCGTCGAAATCTGGCGCGGACGCTCGACGACATTGCCGTCGAAATCGAAGATATGGACCCCGGTCTTGCCGATGACGGCCCAGTCACCATCGATGAGATAGGTGATTTCATTGGTGAAGGGCGCAAGCGCGATCGCGTCCGAACCCAGGAACATCTCGCCGTTGCCGTGGCCGATCGCCAGCGGCGGTCCGTTGCGCGCCGCCATGATGGTCGACCGATCGTCTTCGAAAAGGACGGCCAGTGCGTAGGCGCCCTTGACGCGCTTCAGCATGGCATGCATCGCCTCGCGCCGCCCAAGGCCGTCCCGGCGAAACTTTGCCAGAAGATGCGCGACGACCTCGGTGTCCGTCTCCGTCTGGAATTCGGCGCCTGCTGCTGCAAGCTCGTCCTTGAGCTCGGCGAAATTCTCGATGATGCCGTTGTGAACCACGGCGACGCCTTCGGTGAAATGCGGGTGGGCGTTGCGTTCCGTGGGTGCTCCATGGGTTGCCCAGCGCGTGTGGGCGATGCCGATGGTGCCCGCCAGAGGCTCCTCTCTCAACCTGCTCTCGAGGTTGACCAGCTTGCCCTCGGCGCGCCGGCGCTGCAGCTTTCCCCCGTCGATCGTCGCGACGCCGGCCGAATCATAGCCGCGATACTCCAGGCGCTTCAATGCTTCGACCAGCCGCTCCGATACCGGCTGATTCCCGACGATGCCAACAATCCCGCACATATCCCTCTCCGCGTCTCTTCACGCCCTGCGGCGTATCAGCTCAAAAGTAACGACCACTGCATGTTTCCTCGAGTCGTACCGGCTCAAGGACAGGAATATGCAGCAACCCTAAAATGCCGCAGCGATCATTGCGCGTCTGGCAAGCGCGCGGCGCCGCAGGTGCCCGTTGAAAGCCTTGGTAGCGAAATTGCGTCGCGACGCAATCCGTTTTGATTTCACTTTCAGTTTCAATATTTAATGCGTCTACTCCGCGGCCTTTGCCCGCTTCCTGGCTGCCTTTTCCGCCTCGTAGCGCTCGCGCAATACGGGCGCCCTGCCGGGCTTGATGTCCTGGCGCGCACGGCCGAAAGCGACCGCATCCTCCGGCACGTCTTCCGTGATGACGCTTCCGGACGCCACGAGCGCCCCGTCGCCGATCGAAACCGGAGCGACGAGCGACGAATTGGAGCCTATGAAGGCGTTCGCGCCGATGCGGGTGACATGCTTGTTCACGCCATCGTAGTTGCAGGTAATGGTACCGGCGCCGATATTGGATCCGGCGCCGACGAAGGCGTCGCCGATATAGGTGAGGTGATTGACCTTGGCTCCGGCACCGATCTCCGCGTTCTTCACCTCGCAGAAATTGCCGACCTTCGACTTCGCTCCGAGGTCGGCGCCCGGGCGCAGGCGCGCGAAAGGTCCGACCGTAGCGCCGGCACGGACGTGAGCGCCTTCCAGATGGGAGAAGGCGTGGATGACCGCACCGCTTTCCACGCGCACGCCGGGCCCAAAGACGACGTTCGGCTCGAGGAGAACGTCCTGGGCAAGTGTGGTGTCCCATGAGAGGAAGACGGTCTCGGGTGCGATCATCGACACGCCCGCCAGCATCAGTTCGTGACGACGGCGCTGCTGCCAGAGGCGCTCGATATAGGCAAGCTCGGCGCGGGTGTTGCAGCCGGTGAGTTCTTCTTCGGGCGCTTCGACAGCGATTGCACGGCCACCGAGGGACCGCACGATCTCGACGAGATCGGTCAGGTAGTATTCGCCTTTCGCATTGGCGTTGCCGATCCGGTCCAGGAGATCGAGGGCCTTGCGGCCGTCGATCGCCATCAGCCCGCCATTGCAATAGGTGATGCGGCGCTCCTCGTCGGAGGCGTCCCGGTGTTCTCGGATGGCGACCAGCGCTCCATCCTTCACGATGAGACGCCCGTATCCGGTCGGGTCCGCCGCCTGGAAGCCAATCACCACGACGTCATCTCCGGCCGCAAGCCCGTCGCGGGCAGCCTTCAAGGGTGCGGCGGTGATAAGCGGCGTGTCTCCGAAAACAACGAGAACGTCGTCATAGCCTCTAGCGATCGCATCTCGGGCAGCAAGCACGGCGTGGGCGGTCCCAAGTCGCTCTTTCTGAAGAAAGGACGTGACGGCCACTTCGCCGGTAGCCGCCGCTGCAGACACGGCATCCGCATCGCGCCCGACGACCAGCGCCACATCGGAGATCGATGCACTCGCCAGGGCGTCGACGACGTGGGCGATCATCGGTCGCCCGGCAACCGGATGCAGCACCTTCGACATGGCCGATTTCATCCGCGTGCTCTCGCCAGCCGCCAGGATGATCGCCAGGCAAGTCCGTTCCATACTCTGATCTCCTTGATACCCTCTCGGGACATTTTTCCGACGCGGCGTCTCGCGCCTGCCCGCGCGCTTTTTGCGCGTTCCTATCAGCAACATATTGCGAGAACCATAATTCGCACAATCACGTCGCGTTAATCCGGTTCAAACCGTATGATATCAGCCCGGCGGCCGCAGACGGCTTTCGGTGAGCAGGCCGCTCTCCTCCAGAATGGGATAGGCGACGGAGGCGATGTGCGCGTTGATGCGCTTCAGGTCCCGCAGCATGTCGAGGTGCAGCGAACTGGTTTGCAGGCTTTCCAGAAGGCCATCACGCAACCGCTCCAGGTGGCGCTCTGCGGAGCGTTTCTCCATATGCCGCACGTCGACCTTGACCTCGATGAGATGACGCGCCAGGTCGGCATTGCGGGTGACGAAGATGGTCTGCGCGATGCGCAGATTGTCGATGGTGAGGTTAAAAAGGCCCTTCAGCTCCTGATAGCCATCCTCCGAGAACCGCAAGCCGCCCCTCACCTTCTTGGCGATCTGTTCACAGAGACCCTTTTCGATGATGTCGCCCATGTGCTCGAGATTGATGGCATAGTCGATGATCACGATCGAACGGCGCCCGTCCTCCTCGTTCAAGCCATCGCGGCCAAGCCGGGACAGAAAGATTTTCACTTCCTGCTGCAGGAGGTCGACCTGCCGCTCGATATTCTCGATATCGCCCAATTCGTTGACATCATTCTTGCTGAACGCCTCGGAGGCCCGCATCAGCATGACCTCGATCAGGTCGCCCACCCTCAGGACCTCTCGCGTAGCGCCGGAAAGAGCCATCACCGGCGTATCGAGCGCCGCCTCATCGAGGTAGCGCGGCCCGGTTTCGGCCGCTTCGTCGTCGGGGAAGAACCGGTTCATGGTGCGGGCGAGCAACCCCGCGAAGGGCCAGGCAACCATCGCCAGCACCAGATTGAACAGCAGGTGAACGTCGACGGGCAGGTTCTGCCGCGGCAACGGCAGGCTCTGCAGGAAGTCGGCGCTGGCGCCAACCGCCGGAAGGGCGATGAGACAGCCGATGCCGCGCACCACGAGGTTGCCCAGCGTGACCCGGCGGGCGGCCGGCGGCGAGCCGAGCGTGGTGATGACCGGCGGGATCGCGCCACCGAGATTGGCACCGAGCACCAGAGCGACCGTCAATACGGGAGAAAGTACGCCGGCGGATGAAAGCGACAGCACCAGCATGACGACGGCGAGGCTGGACGATGACGCAAACGCAAGACCGGCGGCAATGATCATCGCCACGGGCAAGGCGTTGTCGAGCATGCCGAGAAACGCTCCCAGAGCCTGGGATTGGCGCATCGGCTCGGTCGCCGTGCCGAGCAGTTCGAGCGACAGAAGCATCAGACCGATGCCCACGAGCGCGTAGCCGGCGCCCTGGCGCGCGCTCGACCGGCTCATGCGGTGGGTGGCCACGCCTGCGAGGATGAGCAGCGGCGAAAGCCATCCGATGCCGAGTGCGACGATCCAGGCCGTCATCGCGGTGCCGACATTGGCCCCCAGCAGCACGATCTGCGCCATCTGCGAACGGATGAGCCCCTTCTCGACGAAAGAGGCCGTCATGAGTGCCGTGGCCGTCGAACTCTGGAGCCCGAGCGTTGCGACGAGCCCCGTCGCAAAAGCCCGGAAGGGACCGTTCGTTCCGCGCGCAAGACCTGCGCGCAGGCGCGCCCCGAAGGCACGCGTCACCCCGTCCTTGACCAGCGACAGGCCGAAGAGCAGCAGCGCAACTGCACCAAAGAGATTGACCATCACGATCGTGGACTGCATGGAGGTGATTTCCCGTAATGGCCGACGGATCGAAAGTCCCGGTCGAGTATCGAAAAACGATTCCCAGCAGTTTGCCACAGTGGGGCGCGCTTCCAACGCCTAATTTGCAGCTCGCTTTAAGTTGCCGGCTAACAAATTCCGACATTGCCTTCGTCGTTAGCGCCTTTTGCAGCCTTTGCTCTTGAATGCCCCTGCAGCCCTGATGCGCGCTGTCATGGTGATGGGGTGGCAAGTTCAACTCCGCCGGCGGCAATTTGCGACGAACCGGCCTTCAATTCCTCTCTGGTTTGTTCTAAGGAACGAATTCATTCGGCGTAATGCCGACGCATCCCAACGAGGTTTTCTGCCCCCATGCTCGACTCCCTGAGAAACGCTGCCCAGACCCGGGTCGTCAAAGGCCTGCTGGCCCTTCTCATCCTCTCATTCATGGTGTGGGGTGGTCAGACGTTGATGGTGCCAAGCACTCCCAATGCTGTCGTTACCGTCGGCGACATCAAGGTATCGGCGAGCGACTTTCGCCTGGCTTACGAACGGCAGATCGCCCTGCTCTCGCGCCAGCTCGGTACGCCTTTGTCGCGCCAGCAGGCACAAGCCTTTGGCGTCGAGAACCAGGTCTACGCCCAGCTCGTCGCCGGTGCCGCCCTCGACCAGCTCGCTACCGACATGAATCTCGGTCTTTCGGAAGACAGGCTTGCGCGGCTGATCGGCGAAGACCCGGCCTTCCATGGCGTCAACGGGCAGTTCGATCGGCTGACATTTTCGAGCGTGCTGCGCAATGCCGGGCTGACCGAGCAGGATTACATCAACAACCGCAGCCAGGTCGCGGTTCGATCGCAGATCGTCGATGCGCTCACGGATGGTTACACGGCGCCCAAGGTACTCGTCGACGCCATTGGCAATTACCGTCACGAGACGCGCACGATCGACTATCTGCTGCTTTCCAACGCAAATATCGATGCGGTCAAAACGCCGGGCGACGAGGTGCTCGCGCCCTGGTTCGAAAGCCGCAAGGCGAACTATCGCGCTCCGGAATACCGCAAGATCAGCTACATCAAGCTGGAGCCCGAGGACCTGGCCGCACCCGACGCGGTAACGGAGGAAGAGCTTCGCGCCGATTATGAGAAGCGCAAGGAGAGCTACCGCACGCCGGCAACGAGGACGGTCGAGCAGCTCACCTTCCCGTCGCGCGAGGCCGCCGACGCCGCGGCCGCCAAGCTTGCGGCCGGCACGTCCTTCGACGATCTGGTCAAGGCCGAGGGCAAGACGTCGGCAGATGTACTCCTCGGCGACTTCACCAAGGATCGCATGCCCGACGCAAAGATTGCCGACGCAGCCTTTGCCGTTGCCCAGGATGGCGGCACCACGCCCGTCGTCGAAGGTGCATTCGGCCCGGTCATCCTGCGCGTAACCAACATCCGGCCCGATGCGGTTCGCAGCTTTGACGAAGTCAAGGAAGAACTGCGCAAGGAAATCGCCCTCGACGCCGCCCGCGAGCAGCTCGTCGGCCTTCATGACAAGATCGAAGATGAACGCGCCGGCGGCGTGACCGTCAAGGAGATCGCCGAACAGCTGAAGCTCAAGCTCGTCACGGTCGACGCGGTCGACGCTTCCGGCAAGGATCAAAACGGCGACGAAGTTAAGGACCTTCCGGAACCGCGCGCCCTTCTCCAGGAAGTCTTCAAGGCTGATGTCGGAACGGATACCCTTGCCGTCAATATCGGGCGCGACGGCTCCGCATGGTACGATGTCGAGGAAATCATTCCGGCCCGGGACCGGACGCTTGACGAAGTGCGCGACGAAGTGGCCGCCGACTGGACTGCGGAGCAGCAGCGCGCGGCACTGGCCGCCAAGGCGAAGGAACTCAAGGAACGCATCGAGAAGGGCGCCAAGCTCGCCGATATCGCAAGCGAACTCGGCCTTGTCGTCGAGACCAAGACCGGGCTGACCCGCGGGACCAACGATGCGAGTCTGAGCCCTGCCGCGGTGATCGCGGCCTTCGGCGGCCCGAACGGCCATGTCGCCAATGCCCCGGGGATCGGCGGCGATGGCCAGGTGCTCATGCAGGTTACATCGGTCGAAGAGAAAGCGCCTGCCGACGCCCTCGACAACGACAGCAGCCAGATCGAAGCGATTGCGCGCGCGAGCGGTGACGACATCCTGGATCAGATGGTCTCCACCTTGCAAACCGCCTACGGCGTTTCGATCAACCAGTCGCTTGCCGAAACGGCCCTGGCGCAACGGTGACGACGGAGAAGCGAACCCATGAGTGATTTGAAACCGTTCGTCGCGAAAGTCGCAGCGCGCGAGGCACTGAGTCGCGAGGATGCGCGCGCGGCCTTCGAGATCATCATGTCCGGAGCCGCCACGCCATCGCAGATCGGCGGTTTTCTGATGGCGCTCCGGGTGCGTGGCGAAACGGTCGACGAGATCGTGGGCGCGGTCGGCGCCATGCGCGCACGCATGTTGCCCGTGGAAGCGCCTGACGGTGCGATCGACATCGTCGGCACGGGCGGCGACGGTGCCGGTACCTACAACATTTCCACACTCGCCGCGCTGATCGTCGCGGGTGCCGGTGTACCGGTCGCCAAGCATGGCAACCGCGCGCTCAGCTCGAAGTCCGGAACGGCCGATGCGCTCTCCTGCCTTGGGGTCAATCTCGAGATCGGACCCGCGACAATCTCGCGCTGCATTGCCGAGGCCGGTCTCGGCTTCATGTTCGCCCAGCAGCACCATTCGGCCATGCGCCACGTCGGCCCGACGCGGGTGGAACTTGGCACGAGGACCATTTTCAATCTGCTCGGCCCCCTCGCCAACCCCGCCGGCGTCAGACAGCAGCTCGTCGGCGTCTATGCGCCGCAATGGGTCGACCCGCTCGCGGAAGTGCTCCGCGATCTCGGTTCGCAAAGCGTCTGGGTCGTGCATGGCGAAGGGCTCGACGAGATCACCACGACCGGCGTGACCAAAGTGGCGGCGCTGAAGGACGGCACGATCACCAACTTCGACCTGACGCCGGCCGATTTCGGCCTCGAACGGGTGTCGCTCGATGCCTTGAAGGGCGGAGACGGAGCCCACAATGCCGCTGCGTTGCAGGCCGTTCTCGACGGCGCGGAAAATGCCTACCGGGACATTTCCCTTGCGAATGCCGCCGCTTCGCTGATGATAGCAGGGCGCGCCAGGGACTTGTCCGAAGGCATGGCGCTGGCCCGGCAATCGCTTTCGAGCGGCGGTGCCAAGGTCGCCTTGCAGCGGTTGATCACCGTCTCGAACGCGGCTTGAGGAGAAGACATGACGGACATCCTGCGCCGCATCGAAGCCTATAAGCGAGAGGAGATCGCCGCTGCGAAAGCGCGCGTGCCGCTCGAAGAGTTGAAGGCGCGGGCCGCCGATCAGTCGGCGCCGCGCGGTTTCCACGCCGCGCTTGTGGCCCGGCGGGAAAAAGGCCAGTTCGGGCTGATCGCCGAAATCAAGAAGGCGAGCCCCTCGAAGGGTTTGATCCGGCCCGATTTCGACCCTCCGGAACTGGCGAAGGCCTATGCCGCGGGCGGCGCTGCCTGCCTCTCCGTCCTGACCGACGCGCCGAGCTTCCAGGGGGCGCCGGAGTTCCTGACGAAGGCACGCGAGGCCTGCCCGCTGCCGGCTCTGCGCAAGGACTTCATGTTCGACACCTATCAGGTTTTCGAAGCGCGCGCCTGGGGCGCCGATTGCATACTGCTGATCATGGCTTCGCTTGGCGACGATGATGCGCGCCGGCTGGAAGAAGCCGCGTTTGCACTCGGCATGGATGTCCTCGTCGAAGTACACGACGCGGAGGAGATGGAGCGAGCACTTCGCCTGTCATCGCCGCTCGTCGGGATCAACAACCGTAATCTCAGGACGTTCGAGGTCGACCTCGCCGTCTCCGAACGGCTCGCGACAATGGTTTCCTCAGACCGTCTCCTGGTCGGCGAAAGCGGCGTTTTCACCCACGAAGACTGCCGGCGCCTCGAGAAGAACGGGATTACGACCTTCCTGGTTGGTGAAAGCCTGATGAGGAAGGACGACGTGGAGGCGGCGACGCGCGCGCTGCTGACCGGCTCGGCAAATATCCTGGCGGCAGAGTGATGAGCGGGCCGACCCTCACCCATATAGACAGCGCCGGCGAAGCCCGCATGGTCGATGTCGGCGACAAGGCCGAGACGGTCCGTATCGCTGTCGCGGAGGGCTTCGTCAGGATGAAGCCGGAGACGCTGACACTCATTCGCGAAGGAATTGCCAAGAAGGGCGACGTGATCGCGACCGCCCGGCTGGCGGGCATCATGGCCGCCAAGCAGACATCCAGCCTCATTCCGCTCTGCCATCCCTTGATGCTGACGAAAGTGTCCGTCGATATTACGCCGGATGACGCCCTTCCCGGATTGCGGGTCGAAGCGATGGCGAAGCTGACCGGACGGACGGGTGTCGAAATGGAGGCGTTGACCGCCGTCAGCGTAGCCTGCCTGACGATATACGACATGGCCAAGGCCGCTGACCGGGAAATGGAGATCTGCGGGGTGCGGCTGGTCAGCAAGTCGGGCGGGCGTTCCGGCGATTATCACCGCGGGGGAGAGATGCGCTGATGTCGCTTCTTTCGGTCGAGGAAGCACTTCAGAGGATTTTGGCCAGGGCCAATCCGCTGCAACGGACGGAGCGCGTTTCGCTGCATGAATGCCTCGGAAGGGTGCTCGCCGAGAACGTAGCGGCCAAGCTGACCCACCCCCCTTTCGACAATTCCGCGATGGATGGTTATGCCGTCCGCTACGAGGATATCTCCGAAGTCGGAGCGGAGCTCTCCGTTATCGGCCAGTCGGCCGCAGGACACCGTTTCCGCGGCGAGGTGAAAGGCGGGGAAGCCGTACGCATCTTTACCGGCGCGCCGGTACCTGCAGGCGCCGATACCGTCATCATTCAGGAAGACACGGAAAAACTGCCGGACGGACGCATCCGCACCCTGTTTGCGCCGGCAAAGGGCCGCCACATCCGTTTGGCGGGCCAGGATTTCCTGGCAGGTGACGTCGCGCTTTCCGCCGGAAGCGCGCTCGATGCCGGCCGCCTGACGCTCGCGGCCGGGATGAATCATCAGGACCTGCCGGTTTTCTCGCGAACCAAGGTTGCAATCATCGCCACGGGCGACGAATTGTTGCCGCCGGGAAGTACCCTCGGCCCCGACCAGATCATCGCTTCCAACAGTTTCGGGATCGCTGCGGTTGCCCGCGAAAATGGGGCCGAAGTTCTTGATCTCGGCATTGTCGGCGACGATCGGACGGCGATCGCCAGCGCCGTCGCCAAGGCACAGGCAGCCCAGGTGGACGTGCTGGTAACACTCGGAGGAGCCTCGGTCGGCGATCACGATCTCGTCCAGTCGACGCTTCTCGGCTGTGGCATGACGCTGGACTTTTGGCGCATCGCCATGCGACCGGGAAAACCGCTGATGGTCGGCGATCTCGACGGCGTCACGGTGCTCGGCCTTCCCGGAAACCCGGTTTCGAGCCTCGTCTGCGCCCTGCTCTTCCTCGAGCCTTTGACGCGCAAGCTTTCGCATCTTCCGCCCCGTTCGAGACTGGTCGATGCACGGCTTGCCGCAACGCTACCGGCCAATGACCGGCGCCAGGATTATATACGTGCCCGCCTCACGCTCGAGGCGGACGGTTCGCTCGTGGCGCATCCCTTCCCGCGGCAGGATTCGTCCATGGTCAGCGTTTTCGCGCAGTCCGACGGGTTGATCGTGCGGCGACCGGGTGCTCCCGAAGCCGCAAGCGGAGAGCCATGCAGGGTTTTCAGGCTCAGAGATCCTGCCTGACTTGCGTTGGACCTAATTGAAATGCCCTCGAGATCGGCGAAGAAGGCTGGAGAGCTGAGCTACGGCGCCCTGCTCGCGGGAGGTTTTTCCTGCGCCGCTTTCCGAAACAACAAGGCCGATGCGACCCAGAGCATTGCGAACAAGGCATTGACGCCAAGGACCTCCAGCGGCGGACTTGCCGGGTAACCCATCCCTGCGGCTACCGCGACCGCGGCGACCAGCGCCTGCGCGAGCGCGGTTGCGAAGAAAGCGCGTGCCATTCCGGCCGGCTGAAAGCGCGCAATGAAGGCGCTGATGATGCCGAACGCCAGCACCCCGCCATAGAGGAGGTTGGCGGGGTCATCCTCGGTCCCGATGATGCCGACCGCGAGATTCGCCCACACCAGGAGGAATGCTGTCGCCAGCGCAAGGCCGATGGCTGCGCGGTATGCGTTGCCGGCAGAGAACCTCGCCGACGCCTCGTAGACGCCGCCTGCGGCGATCAGCATGGCTCCGAAGACAGCGAAATCGGCGACATCCCAGGCCACTTCCTCCGTGACTTGCATTGCGAGCAAGGGCAGCAGCATAAGCGCTGCGGCCGCGCCCCACGCCGCTCTCCTCCAGAGTCTCCCGCGTCCCTTACGATTTTCCGCCTTCGCCGCCATCTGGATCGCCCGCGCGCATTTACCTCGACTACTTCCAAGCGGATCGCGGTGATTTTAGGTCGGATCGACCTGAAATCATGAATGTGATCGATTCCGATGAGTCGAGACGCGGGATGTCGCGGAAAACCGCGTCATGAAAGTGTTTCACCGGCCCGGCTGACGAGGATCTTGTCGATGCGTCGGCCGTCCATGTCGATCACCTCGAAGCGGTAGCCGTGGGCCTCGGCGGTGTCGCCCTCCTCCGGAGTCTTGCGCAACTGCTGCACCAGGAAGCCGGCTATGGTTTCGAAATCGCCGTCCGCTTCGATTCCATCGATGCCGATCTGGAGGTGAATTTCATCGATCGGCGTCCGTCCGTCTACGATATAGCTGCCGTCGTCGCGCTGGCGAATGAGAGCGTGTTCGGAATTATCATAATTCGACGGGATGACGCCGACGATTGCCTCCAGGATGTCGGCGGTGGTGATGATCCCCTCCGTGCTCCCGTATTCGTCGACAATCATCGCCATATTGATGCTGGACGACTTGAAGGCTTCGAGAGCCTTCAGACAGGAGGCCGTCTCCGGCAGAGTAAGAATGTCGCGGACATAATCGCGGATGTTGAAGGGCGCGGCCGGCGCAACATTCAATATTTCCTTGGTAAGGACCGCGCCGATGACATCACCCGATGGGCCGTCGATGACCGGATAGCGGGAATGGCCGAATTGCCGGATCTTCTGTCCGATCGTCTCCAGGCTGTCGTGAACGTCGATGAAACCGACCTCTGTGCGGTGGGTCATGATCGATTTGACGTTGCGATCGCCGAGGCGGATGATTCGCCGCAGCATCTCGTGCTCGCTCTTCTCGATGGCGCCGCTTTCGACGCCTTCCGCCATGATCGCCTGCACTTCCTCTTCGGTGACGCGATCGGCATCCTCCGGCCTCATGCCCATGAGCCGCATCGCAATAGAGGCCGCCGTTTCGAAAATAAAGACGACCGGCGCTGCGATACGGGAAAGCAGCGCCATCGGACCGGCGACGAACATGGCCAGCCCTTCCGGATTTCGCAGCGCCAGCTGCTTGGGGATGAGCTCGCCGATGACCACCGACAGAAATGTAATCAGCGTGACGACGAGTGCGACCGCGACGGTGTCGCCGTAAGGGCTGATCCAACCGATGTCGTTCAGGAACGGAGCAATCTTTGCCGCGATGGTCGCGCCGCCATAGGCGCCCGCGAGGATGCCGACAAGGGTGATGCCGACCTGCACCGTCGACAGGAACTTGCCCGGATCCTCGGCGAGCGTGAGCGCGGCCTCCGCGCGCCGGTTACCCTGCTTCACCATCTGACGAAGCAGCGGCTTGCTTGCCGAGACGATTGCCATTTCCGACAACGCGAAGAAAGCGTTGATCAAGAGCAGAATGAAAATGACAAGAAGCTCGAACATAGTCTCCGGTTCACCGTTGAAGAAAAGGCGGCCGCGCGACTGCCCGCTTCCCAGATAGGCTAAGCCGCATGGTCGGGCAAGGCCACCAGCAGGATTTCACGGCCGGGCACCGGAGCCTGGATCGCGATGTTCTGAGGTCGGCTCGACCTAAAAGCATGAACGTAAGTTAGAGCGGGAAGTCCGAGCGGCGTCTCATAAGACGGGCGGCGCTGTAGGAACGTATCGGAGGACTGCAATCTCTCCTCCCCTCATCCCTGTGCTCGTCACAGGGATCCAGCAGCGCCGCGTCTGCGGCGCGGGAAGCGCTCTTTCAGCCCAAGGACTTGGTCTGGCTGGATTCCTGTGACAAGCACAGGAATGAGGGACCGCGGATGTGCGGCTACTACAACTTGCGCTTGCGAATAATGCGAGGGAATGTTCAACCTGTGACGCAATGAAACGCGCGCCGAGGCGTCGCACCTCTCTATCCTCATCCCTGTGCTCGTCACAGGGATCCAGCAGCGCCGCGTCCGCGGCGCGGGAAGCGTTCTTTCAGCCCAAGGACTTGGTCTGGCTGGATGCCTGTGACGAGCACAGGAATGAGGAAGTCAAAAAAAGCGCGGCGGGTGTCCCGAATCTCAACAGGCCTTAGAAGGCCGCTGTCTTGTCAAAGTGTTTGAGGGCCTTCGGTCAGGCTTCTGCACCGCCGCCGCTTAGCGCCTGACGGATACGCGCACGCCCTACCTTGATCACGTGCTCCATCGCCAGGCGTGCAGCCGCCTCGTCGCGTTTGCCGATCGCCTCGACGATGCGGATATGGTTGCGCGCAACTTCGTCGATGCCGCCCTTCTCGGCTGTCGGCGAACTGAGCTTGAACACGCCGACAAGGGCTGCCTCGATCAAGCCCCCGACGGTACGTAGAAAGGGATTGCCGGATGCTTCGATGACCGAGAGATGGAACTTGAGATCCGCTACGGCGAGGCTCTCGGGGGTGTGATTCGCCTCGCCCATGGCGACGGCGAGCCGCATCATCCCCGCGATTTCCGCATCCGATGCGTTTCTTGCCGCCAGTGCCGCAGCATGGGTCTCGAAGGCAAGCCGTACCTCGCTCAGATGGTAGAGAAAGTCCTCATCGACGCCGCAGGCGAAATGCCAGGTGAGAATGTCGCTGTCGAAGAGATTCCATTCCTTTCGGGGCGTGACGCGCGTGCCGATCCGGGCGCGCGGAACGATCATGCCCTTGGCGGCAAGCGTCTTCATCGCTTCGCGCAGTACCGTCCGCGAGACGCGGAAACGGAGCGCCAGTTCAGGATCTCCGGGGAGAATGCTGCCGACCGGGAACTCGCCCGAAACGATCGCCTTGCCGAGCTGATCCACGACCTGTGCATGGCTCGTCCGCTTCGGCGTGCCGGATATCACGGTCTCAAGCACGCTCTTCAACCACTCCTCCCCAGGGAAACTCCTCATCGTCAGCGTGATTCTTGCCGGCGACGATCAACACTAGATCGAATAGACGATTCCTGAAAGGCCTGCGGAGAGTTGCAGGCAGGCCGTCGGACTATAGAAAACCCCGCGCACGAGGCGCGGGGTTGCAAGGCCGTGCTTCGGGCGTTCGACTATTGCGGCAGCTTGTCGTCTACGCCTTCGACATAGAAGTTCATGCCGAGCAGCGTCGCGTCGTCGGCGGTCTCGCCCTCTTTCAGCCACGGGCTGCCATCCTGCTTGTTGAGCGGACCGGTGAACGGCTTCAGTTCGCCGGACTTGATTTTCGCCTCCGTCGCTTCCGCCATCGCCTTCACGTCATCGGGCATGTTGGTGTAGGGCGCCATGGTCAGGATGCCGTCCTTCAGGCCGTCCCAGCTCGAAGTCGTCGACCATGTTCCATCGAGGAAGGCTTTGGTGCGCTTCACATAGTAGGCGCCCCAGGTATCGACGATCGCAGTCAATTGCGTCTGCGGGCCGGCGGCAATCATGTCGGATGCCTGACCGAAAGCCTTGATACCGCGCTCGGCTGCGACCTGCATCGGCGCGGTCGTGTCGGTATGCTGAGTGATGATATCGACGCCCTGGTCGATGAGCGCCTTGGCGGCGTCCGCTTCCTTGCCCGGATCGAACCAGGTGTTCGCCCATACGACCTTGATCTTGAAGTCCGGATTGACCGCCCGGGCACCGATGACGAAGGCGTTGATGCCCATCACCACCTCGGGAATCGGGAAGGAGGCGATGTAGCCGGCAACGCCCTTTTCCGACATTTTCGCGGCGATCTGGCCTTGGATGTAGCGGCCTTCGTAGAAACGGCTGTTATAGGTGGCCACGTTCGGCGCGGTCTTGTAGCCGGTCGCGTGCTCGAACTTCACATCCGGGAATTTTCCGGCAACCTTGATCGTAGCATCCATGAACCCGAAGGACGTGGTGAAAATCAGACCACAGCCGGAACGCGCCAGGCGCTCGATCGCGCGTTCGGCGTCCGGACCTTCCGGCACGTTTTCCAGGAACTGCGTTTCGATCTTGTCGCCGAGTTCCTTTTCGAGCTCCTGGCGGCCGATGTCGTGGGCCTGGGTCCAGCCGCCGTCTGTCTTCGAGCCGACATAGATGAAGCAGATCTTTGCCTTCTCCTGAGCGCTTGCAGCCGGCGCGATACCGAGCACGGCGACGGTGGTTGCGAGGGCGACGAGTAGTTTTTTCATTTTTAACCTCTGTCGGTTTGAGAAATGTCCGTCTGGCTGTTGTTCTTCACCGGTCCGGCACAAACGGCTTGCCGAGCGATGCCGGCGTATTGATCAGGGTCATGCGCCGGTTATGCGATATGAGAATGAGTACGACAATCGTCGCGAGATAGGGAAGCGCAGTCAGGAACTGCGAGGGAATGCCGATGCCGAAAGCCTGCGCATGAAGCTGGCTTATCGAGACGGCTCCGAAGAGATATCCTCCGGCGACCACGCGCCAGGGCCGCCAGGAGGCAAAAACCACCAATGCCAGCGCGATCCAGCCGCGGCCGGCCGACATGTTCTCCACCCATTGAGGCGTGTAGACGAGCGACAATTGCGCGCCGGCAAGTCCGGCGCAGGCGCCGCCGAACAGAACGGCCAGGTAGCGGGTGCGAATGACGTTCACGCCGAGGGCGTGGGCCGAGGCGTGGCTGTCGCCTACCGCCCGCAACTTCAACCCCGCACGGCTCCGGAACAGAAACAGATGGACGCCCACCACGATCGCAACCGACGCATAGAATATGGCGTCCTGCCGAAACAAAAGCGGTCCTACGACCGGTATCTTCGACAGGAGCGGAATTGCAATCGGCTGCAGCTTGATACCCTGCATCCCGAGAAAACTTTCTCCGACCATCCCGGAAACGCCGAGCCCGAGGAGCGTGAGCGCCAGGCCGGTCGCTACCTGGTTGGCAACGAGCGTCAGCGTCAGGAAGCCGAACAGCAGCGAAAAAACGGCGCCGGCAGCGATGCCGGCAAGAATTCCCACATAGGGCGAGCCGCTGAGCTGCGTCGCCGCGAAGGCGCAGACAGCTCCCATGATCAGCATGCCTTCGACGCCGAGGTTGAGCACGCCGGACCGTTCGGCGACGAGCTCGCCCAGGGCGGCGAGGACCAGTGGCGTCGCAGCCGTGATGACGCTTAAGAGGATTGCTTCGACTATGCCCATCAGTGCGCCTCTTCCGTCTTGACCGCTGCGAAGCGATCCCACACCAGCCTGATGCGATAGTGAATGAGCGCGTCGCACGACAGCACGAAGAACAGCAGCAGCCCCTGGAAGACGCGCGTCACCTTGTCGGATACGCCGATCGAAAGCTGCGCGGCCTCACCGCCGAGATAAGTCAACGCCAGGACGAGACCGGCGGCCACGATTCCGAGCGGATTGAGCCGGCCGAGGAACGCGACGATGATGGCGGTGAAGCCGTAACCGGGCGAGATCACCGGACGCAGCTGCTGCATGGCTCCACTCACTTCCGAAATGCCGGCGAGCCCCGCCAGCGCGCCGGAAAACAGCATCGAGAACCAGATCATCCTGCGCGAGGAAAAGCCGGCAAATCGCCCTGCCCGCTCGGATTGGCCGAGAACGGTGATTTCGAATCCCTTCAACGTATAGCGCATCATGAACCACACCAGCACCGCCGCGATGATCGCGAAGGCAAAACCCCAATGCGTACGCCCCGAGGCGAGCATTTCGGGAAGGACAGCGTCCGTGCCGAACGTTCGCGTTTCCGGGAAGTTCATACCTTGAGGGTTGCGCCAAGGGCCACGCACGAGCCAGTCGAGAAAGAGCTGGGCCACATAGACCAGCATCAGACTCGTCAAGATCTCGTTCGTATTCATATGCGCCTTCAGGAAGGCCGGTATCGCGGCGAAGAGCGCTCCACCGAGCATGCCGAGAAGCATCATCAGCGGCAGTATCAACGGCGACTGCCAATCGTAGAAGAGTACCGGGAGGGCCGAGCCGGCGATTGCGCCCATGATGAACTGCCCTTCTGCGCCGATGTTCCAGTTGTTGGAGCGGAAGCAGACGGAGAGCCCGACGCCGATCAGGATCAGTGGCGCCGCCTTGATCGCGAGTTCGTGCAGCGACCAGACCTCGCTCAGCGGCTCCACGAAGAAGCTGTAGAGCGCGGTCGCCGGATTCTTGCCGAGCAATGCGAACATCACGCCGCCGAAGATGATGGTCAGCGCAAAAGCGATGAACGGCGAGAGGATGGAAAACAGCGTCGAGGCCTTCGCGCGCTTTTCAAGTTCAATGCGCATGCGCTGCTCCCGTACCTTCCGCCCCGCCTTCCGATCGGCCATGCATGCCACCCATCAACAGGCCGATCTTTTCGCGCGAAAGTTCACGGGCCGGATAGGGATCGGAGAGACGCCCGTCGCTTATGACGGCAATCTCGGTCGCCACTTCGAATATTTCATCGAGGTCCTGACTGATGACAAGGACAGCGGATCCCGCTTTTGCGAGATCGACCAAGGCCTGACGGATACGGCTCGCCGCTCCGGCGTCGACGCCCCAAGTGGGCTGGTTGACGACGAGCACGGCCGGCTGACGGTCGAGTTCCCGTCCGACGATAAACTTCTGCAGATTGCCGCCGGAGAGTGATCCGGCCGGCGGATCCTCGCCGCTCTTGCGCACGTCCATCGCCTCGGCAATCCGCTTCGTCGCCGCCTGGACGGCGCCGTGGCGGATGATCTTCAGTGCGCCGCCGCCGAGAAAAGCCCGGCGATCCGATTGGCTGCGCGCGAGCACGAGATTGTCGGAGAGCGACAGCGCCGAGACCGCGGCGTGCCCATGGCGCTCCTCCGGCACAAAACCGGCGCCCATCAGACGGCGGGCATTGATGTTTCTGGTCCCCACCGGCCGCTGGCGGATCTGGATGGCATTGTCGTCGGCGACCGGATATTCGCCCGACAGCGCATCGAAGAGCTCGCTCTGCCCGTTGCCGGCCACACCGGCGATCGCGAGCACCTCGCCTGCCCTGACCTTGAGACAGATGTTCTTCAAGGAGACCGCAAAGGGCGTGCGCGCCGCGACGGAAAGATGCCGCGCCTCCAACTGCACGTCGCCTCTGGTGCTCGTTCCCTCCGGCGTCACGACGGCAACGTCGCTGCCTACCATCATGCGTGCAAGAGAGGCGGGCGTTTCCGCGCGCGGATCGCAGGCGCCGGTTACCTTGCCGTGTCTCAGCACCGTCGCGCGGTCGCAGATGCGCTGCACTTCCTCGAGACGATGGCTGATATAAAGGACGGAACGCCCCTCCGATCGCAATTTCTGCAGCGTCTCGAAAAGGCGGTCGGCTTCCTGGGGCGTCAGCACCGAAGTCGGTTCGTCGAGAATGATGAGCTGCGGGTTCTGCAGGAGAGCCCGGACGATTTCGATCCGCTGCCTTTCGCCGACCGAGAGATCGGCGACATGCGCCTTCGGATCGAGCGGCAGGCCATAGATGCGCGACAGCCGTGACGCTTCCTCGGCAACCCGGGCAAGCGAAACCGACCTGTCCATCGAAAGGGCGATATTCTCGGCGACCGTCAGTGCCTCGAACAGAGAGAAATGCTGAAAGACCATGCCTATGCCGAGCCGGCGGGCGTCGCTCGGGCTGCCGATGCGAACATTCGACCCCTGCCACATGACCTCGCCGGCGCTCGGCGCGAGCACGCCGAACAGCATCTTCACCAGCGTCGACTTTCCCGCGCCGTTCTCGCCGAGCAGCGCGTGGATTTCTCCGGGTTCTATCTGCAGATCGATTGCATTGCAGGCCGCGAACGAGCCGAACAATTTCGTAAGGTTGCGAACGGCCAGCAGCGGGCCGCTCGCGGTTTGTCCCTTTTCAGGCACGCTGCCCTCTTCCCCTCTTCGATCCCCGCTCGCCATACTGCACGTTCCTTTGATCGTACCCGATCAATCGACAAGAACCTGCAGCCACGTGAAGACTACGGCGACCTTCGCGTCCGATAAGACGCCGGCGCCGTAAGGCCTCTGTCAGGGAATCAGCAATGTCGTTCCACTTGTTTTTCTTGTTTCGAGATCCGTATGCGCCCGACCGGCTTCGGCGAGCGGATAGGTCTGATTGATATTGATACGCACTTTGTTGCTTTGCACAACATCAAACAGGGAATTTGCACATGCCTCCAGGGCCGGCCGGGTCGCGACATACGTGAAGAGCGTCGGGCGCGTCGCATAGAGCGCGCCCTTCTGCGCCAGGATACCGATGTTGAAAGCATCCACCGGCCCGGAGGAATTGCCGAAGCTGGCCCAGAGGCCGCGCGGCTTCAGGCAGTCGAGCGAGGCCGGATAGGTGTCGCGCCCAACGGAATCGTAGACGACATCGACGCCGCGCCCGCCGGTCAAGTCCTTGACGCGCTCCACGAAATTGTCCGTGCGGTAGTTGATGACGTGGTCGTAACCATGGGCAAGAGCCAGATCGATCTTCTCCTGCGATCCGGCTGTTCCGATCACCGTCGCACCAAGTGCCTTGGCCCACTGCCCCGCAATGAGCCCGACGCCGCCGGCGGCGGCGTGAAAGAGCAAGGTCGTCTCCGGGCCTACCTTGAAGGTCTGGTTGAGAAGGTATTGCGCGGTCATGCCCTTGAGCATCATCGCAGCCGCCGTCTCCAGGCTGATTCCGTCCGGCACCTTCAAGAGTTGCGAGGCGTCTACGTTGCGCTCGCTGGCATAGGCGCCGTCAGCGGATGCATAGGCGACGCGGTCGCCGACCGAAAACATGCTGACCCCATCGCCCACCGCAGTCACTACCCCGGCGCCTTCCTTGCCCGGAACGAAGGGAAGTCCGGTCGCCGACTTGTAAAGGCCGGTGCGAAAATAGACGTCGATGAAGTTGAGGCCGATCGCCACCTGCCGGATCTGCACTTCGCCGGGTCCGGGCGCCGCAAGCGTCACGCCCTCCATCTTCAGAACTTCCGGTCCGCCAAGTTCGCGAACGACGATCGCCTGTGCCATGTCCAACTCCTAATCGATTGCGATGATTTCGGGCCGAGCCTGACCGATCGCGCTCAGGCACGCCCGAGTTTCGGGAATATCTGCAGTATGAAACCGATGACGTAGAGGTAAAGCCCGGTTGCCACGACGCCCACCACAACCCAGGGCGGGGTCTTGAAATGCAGGAGCAAGGCATACATGCCGAGCACCGACCAGATGAGAAAGACGCCGAGATTGAGCGGCCTCAGCCTTTTCACACGCACCGGATGCAGGAAGTTGATGGGCAGGAACGTCAAAATCACGGAGAGGAAGACGACAATCGATGCAGTGACTTCGCTCGCCTGGATCACAAAAAGGGTGAAGACGACCATGTTCCAGACGACCGGAAATCCGGAGAAGAAATACTCATCCGTCTTCATCCCCATATCCGCATAGTAGATAGCGCTCGAAACCACGATCGCTCCGGCGGCCACGAACGACCAGGGTTCGCCGATCATGCCGCTCTGGTAGAGCGCGAAGGCCGGCAGCAGCACATAGGTCACGTAGTCGATGACGTTGTCGAGCGTATCGCCGGACCAGTTGGGCAGCACCTCCTTGACCTGGACCTTGCGGGCGATCGGCCCGTCGATGCCGTCGACGAGCAAGGCCAGACCGAGCCACCAGAACATGTCGACGAAGCGGTGCTCTGCCGCAGCGACGACGCCGAGAAAGGCCAGGAACGATCCGGACGCTGTAAGGATATGCACGGAAAAGGCGCGGATTTCCGCGTAAGGAACGCGTCTGTAATTGAAGAACTTCATGTGCGAAGCCGCCCTGTCCCTTGTCCCGGTCCCTCTGCGCCGCCAGTCAGCCGCTATTTCAGCACCGGCACCACTTTGGCCGTAATATGCACCGTTTGCCGAGCATCGCCAGCAAATTCCAACCGTTCGCCGCTTTGAGGCGGTATTGTCCTGTGGACATGCGGCGCATGCCCCTGCGGTGATTCTGCCCATTTATTTCAATGGGGTAAGCGGCTAGAACTAAAGCATGTCGCCCGAAGCTGTGGGCACGAACTGCACGCTGAAGGACTTCGGATGAACGCGGGCACTTCAGGCTGCAATATCGAGACGAACGCGGGCAACCGCACGGGAGGGCCTGTCGGCCATGGATCACTATGACATCGCAATAATCGGCGCGGGGCTTGCCGGCTCGTTGGCGGCCATCGCTCTTGCACGCGAAGGTCACCGTGTTGCGCTCGTCGGCCCGCGGCCTGCCATCGCCGACGGCCGCACCACCGCGCTCATGGACCAGTCGATCGAATATTTGAGGAAGCTCGATCTTTGGGATGAGGTCGAGCCGCTGACGGCACCACTGGTCGCCATTCACATCCTCGACGGGACCAGGCGGCTTTTTCGGGCGCCCCCGGTCAATTTCCGCGCCTCCGAAGTAGGCCTCGAGGCTTTCGGCTACAACATTCCGAACGCGCCCTTCCTCGAGATTGTGGAAAGGCACGAAGCGGAACTGCCGACGCTCGAGCGTGCGACCGCCGCGGCAACGAGAATCGACATCGACGGCGCAGAGATTCGGATCGGCCTTGGCGATGGCCGCTCGATCACTGCCGATCTGGTGGTCGGCGCCGACGGGCGACGCTCGGCCGTGCGGGAGGCGGCCGGGATCGGCGTTCGCACCTGGTCCTATCCCCAGGCTGCTATCGTCCTGAATTTCAGCCATGAACTGCCGCATCAGGACGTTTCGACCGAGTTCCATACGGAAAGCGGTCCGTTTACGCAGGTGCCGCTTCCCGGCAATCGCTCGAGCCTCGTCTGGGTCCGGAAGCCTCGCGATGCCGAGGAGATGCTGACGCTTGCACCGGATATCCTCTCGCGCACGATCGAGGATCGAATGCAGTCGATTCTCGGCAAGGTCACGACAGAGGGAATGCCGCAATCATTTCCGCTTTCCGGCCTTTCTGCCCGTCGTTTCGGCAAGGGTCGCGTCCTGCTCGTCGGCGAAGCCGCCCATGCCTTTCCACCGATCGGGGCCCAAGGGCTGAACCTCAGTCTTCGCGACATCATGACCCTTGTCGATCTCGTCGGCCGGCCAACCGGCAGCCGCCTGCCGGCAGACACAGGCGACCGCTTCGATGGACGGCGGCGCGCCGATATTCTCAGCCGTACGGCGAGCGTCGACCTGCTCAACCGTTCGCTGCTCTCGAATTTCCTGCCGGTGCAGGCCTTGCGTGCGGCCGGCCTGCATCTCCTCTCCTCTGCGGGCCCGTTGCGCGGACTTTTGATGCGCGAGGGAATTCATCCCGGCAGCGCGCTGCAGGCATTCAAGGAGGGCTTACGAGAACAGATCCGCCGGAAGAGCGCCTGAGCGTATGAGGTATAACAGCCCGGTGACCGTCGCGACGGAGAGCAGCGTCGTGATGAGGATCGTCGCCGATGCCCGCTCCTGCCAGACGCCGTATTGTTGGCCGATCACGAACACATTGGTTGCGGTCGGCAGCGAAGCGAGCAGCACTGCCGTCTGTACCCAGATGGGATCGTAGGCACCGCCAAGGCTGAGCGCCAGATACATGAGCACCGGATGAAGCACGAGCTTTGCCGGAACGATGTAACCGATCTCCGCGGGAATACGCTTAAGCGGGCGCAGCGCAAGCGTGACCCCCATCGCAAACAGGGCGCAAGGCGCCGCCGCTTGCGCCAGGTAGTCTATCAGCCGCTGCAGCGGCAGCGGGGCTTCGAAAGAGAGAAAAGCCGCGGCGACGCCGGCAAAGGTCGACAGGATGAATGGATGAAAGGCGATCCGGCGCGCAATGCCGAGCGCGAGGACTGCAGGCTTCTGCTTGCTGCCTCCCGCAGCCGCCATCAGCGCCGGAGCGACGGTGAAATGCGCTGCATTCTCGAAGCAGAAAATCAGCGCCACCGGAACGGCCGCCGTCTCCCCGAGAGCCAGCAGCGCCAGGCCGGGGCCCATGTAGCCGATATTGCCATAAGCACCGGCGAAGCCCTGCATCGTCGCCTCGGCAACCGTATTGCGGCGAAGGAACAGCCCTATGGCGAAGATCAGAGCAAAGACGACATAGGTCGTGCCCACGCTGGTCAGGATGAAATCGGCACGGGTAAGCTCCTCCACCGGCGTGCGCGATACCAGCTTGAAGAAGAGCGCCGGCAGCGCCAGGTAGACGATGAACGTGTTCAGCCAGCCCATCGCCTCGCCCGGATGGTCGACGAGGCGCGCCGTCAGGTAGCCGAGAAAGATGAGGCCGAAGAACGGCAGCACCAGACCCGTGATTTCCGCCATGATCTCCCTCGCCGCTGCTGGAGCGCTTCCAGGAAAAGTGTGTAGCGGTTTTCCGTCCGGAAGTGCGTTGTTTAAAGACTCAGCGCTTCCAGGAAAAGTGCGTAGCGGTTTTCCGTCCGGAAGTGCTTTGTTCGAAGACTCAGCGCGTCCGGGAAAAGTGGGTGACGTTTTCCGCCCGGAAGCTGT
This sequence comes from Sinorhizobium sp. 22678, assembly GCF_052044265.1. Classification (NCBI taxonomy): domain Bacteria; kingdom Pseudomonadati; phylum Pseudomonadota; class Alphaproteobacteria; order Hyphomicrobiales; family Rhizobiaceae; genus Sinorhizobium; species Sinorhizobium sp. 22678. The sequence continues at coordinate 100,495 of NZ_JBQEMS010000010.1, forward strand.
AGCTGGGCGTGCTTAGCCGATTTGGGAGAGAATTGGGAAGGTCTGCTGGAACCAGATCGCGACGGAACTGACGAAACCGAAGAGGAAAGCAAGGCCGGCGGCGACGAGCAGAGCGCCCATCAGCTTTTCGATGAGCCCCAGATGGCGGCGAAAACGCGAAAGAAAACGCATGAAGGCACTGGAAAAGCCCGCCGCGATCCAGAACGGCACTGCGAGCCCGAGCGAATAGATCGCCAGCAGAGCAGCGCCGTCGGCGACCGTATCGCGCGCGGCGGCAACACCCAGGATGGTGCCCAGCACCGGGCCGATACACGGTGTCCAGCCGAAGGCGAAGGCAAGACCCATGACATAGGCTCCAGACAGGGTCGCCGGCTTGCCACCCTGGAAACGTGCCTCGCGGGCAAGCAGGCCGATCCGGAAGACCCCGAGGAAATGCAGTCCCATGACGATTATGATGATCCCGCCTATGCGCGAAAGAAGATCGAGATGCTGCCTGAGCAAAAGACCGATCGAAGAGGCGCCTGCCCCGAGCGCCACAAAGACCGTCGCAAAGCCGAGCGTGAAGAACAGCGCCGCCGGCAGGACGGCCCTGCGCGTGCTTGCGGTTGCCACGGCATTTCCGTCCCGGAACTGGTCGACGGAAACGCCTGCCATATAGCACAGGTAAGGCGGCACCAGGGGCAGCACGCAGGGCGAGAGAAAGGACAGAGCACCTGCCAGAACGGCGGTCCAGATGGAAATATCTGCAATCGACAAGGTATCAGAACTCCGGCACTCGACTTGCCGCCTTCTTACCCGCATGTATGGAGCGAAACCAATCACCTTTTGGCGATCATTTTGACGCACCGAGCCATGGCCGCACCGACGGGGACGGCCGCGCACAGGGCCGCTCGCTTCGAACCCATAATGATGGTTTAGTGCAATTTTTGGGTTGACCGGCGCAAAGCCTGCGTGCATATGTCCGGCCACTCCGCCGGGCCTGCAGGCCCGGCATGGGAGCGCGTAGCTCAGCCGGTAGAGCAACTGACTTTTAATCAGTAGGTCCAGGGTTCGAATCCCTGCGCGCTCACCATAAAAAGACAATCAAACAACGCTTTGCATGATCTTTCTAGCTTTACCCTCGCCTTCCGCCACCGGCCAGCTTGGCGTCGGCATCAGATCACAGCTTGCATTAAGCCTCGCGTCGGCGAGCCGCTAGAAATTCAAGTAAATATTGACGCTCGGTCGACGGTTGTAGCGGTAATCGTCACGGTAGCCGTAGCTCTGGGTGTAGTCATAGCGTGGGAAGCACCTGCCGTAGTAGCGGCATGAACGCCAAGCCTGCCGCCTGTTCCAATGGCTGTCTCGCCAGTTGCGTCGGTGGTCGACCTGCTCAACCGCGCCCGTCTTCACCTGCTCTGGCCTAGGCACGAAGATCGGCGCGGCTCTCGCAGGCAAGGCGAAGGACGCAGCCAAAACTGCGGCTGTGAGGGCCGACAAAAACTTTCTCATGAAGGGATCCTCCTCGGTGCGGATGAGATTGCACCGTGGAGGCTGAACTGCTGATGAATGGGTGCGTTGATGGTGTCCTGCTAAATCGAATCTACGCAATGCGCAGATCCGGTCGGTTCACTGATATCCGGAACCTCCCCGCCGGTCGTCGGTTCCTCCTTCCCCAGCAGGAGAAACAACATGGCCAAAGACGAACTGAGCGCCGGCTTCACAGGGACACCGACCGAACCGCCCACTGGTGTCCGAAAGGTAGCGAAGACAGCCACCGACGCAGTGAGCCGCGAGGCTAACGCTGTGGTGGCCGGCGCCGCAGATCACCCATACACAGCAACCGGCCTGGCGCTCACAGTCGGCGCCCTCGCCTTCGCAATCGGCTACGTTATGGGCCGATCGTCAATCGACAACGGACGGAGTTACTGGCGGTAGATTACCGGCCGGCACTCCTGGTGCGGGCGCAGATGGTGACCGCGCTGGCCATTGGAAACTGTAGCTCTGATTGGCCCTAAAACGCTTTGCGTCGCCAGGACGCGTAACTCAGCCAGTCGCGCTCGCGGCGGCTGTTGTTGAAGCGCTTGCCTGCCATGGCGAGGTTTGACCAATGGCTCGTGCCGCCGTCAACGCGGCGATGCAGATGTTCCACAGAAGCCACCTGAAGTACCTTCCAGCGCGCGCGTCCATCGCTGCCTCCGTGGTCGTCGCTTTGATCTGTCGACGCGTCGCCGAGTCTATCGTGGTGATCTCTTGCGTTTGCCGGCGGCCTGGGCGAACCTCTGATTCCCATTTCCTGAACTGGCATGTGAAACCGATGAGCAGCAAAATTTTTGAAACCTTGACCGGCATGTACTTTACGGTCGACGCCGCCGATGGGAGTTACTCCACCGGTCAAGTGATCCGGCTCGCTGCCGAGGGGCTCTATTTCGTTCGGTTCGACGGCAACGAGGTGACATTACCCCTGGAACTCGTGACCGTCGGCGAGATGCTGGACACCACCGAAGAAGAGTACAAGCTCTGGCGGTTTTTCGACACGATCGAGGAACGTGACACGTGGATCGAATGGCTGGACGCGCCGTCTAAGCCGCGGGTCATCTCGCTTGTGAAGCCGACCAAGTAACACGTTCGAACCTGTGACAATGGCCAATATCGATCAGATAATCATGTTTGGCGCCGGTCTCTGGATGACAGCGGCAGGTTTTGGCTTCGTCCAGACGAATACTCAAGTGCCGTGGCTCGTTCAACTCACAAGGCATTTTCGCTGGATGGGGCCGTTGTTGACCGTTATCGCTGTGGTTCTGCTGTTTGCCCCAAGTTAGCAACATGATTTTCCGAATGGCCGTAGAAGATGGGACGAAGAGTTGAACTGATTGCGGTGGCAGTGATCATCATCTCCGCCTTTGTGCTCGTTTGGCTGCTATTTGTCTTCAGTTGAACGCTGAAAAGATCAGCATGGCGTGGTCTGGAGCAAGCGATATTGAAGCGTAACGTGCGCGCCATGAGACTGCTCGCCCTGGCGGCCATTCTGATCGCAGTGCTGCTGCTGTTCCTGCTCGTATCCGGCATTGCCGATGTCCCCTGTCAGGACGGCACCTGGGACCCGAACAGATATACCTGCGTACATACAGGGGTGACGTCATGAAGGCTGCCCCTCGGCACTCCCACATGCTATAAGAGATCGATGACCGAAAACGAACAGCAGTACGAGTTTTCCGAGTTCTCCGGCGAATTTGTCGATGACGACATCATGGTCACCATCGGCATATACCGCCCGGCCGGCACCAATGCGGACTGGACGCTTGAGGTCGTCGATCAAGAGGGATATTCGACCGTCTGGGATGATCTGTTCGCTACCGATCGCGATGCTTTCCAGGAATTTCTGGCGACCGTCCATCGCGACGGGATACGCAGCTTTCTCGATCAGTCGATCCGCACCGTCCATTGACGCTGCATTCCGCGCGCCTGGATGATTGGCATTGGTCCGATGCCGCTGATGTGATCAGGAGGCGGAAAATCGCGCTTGATGTAAATGTGCAAAAGCGCTTTACCTGCCTATGTATTTTGAAGAGGCGTACCGGAATCGCGGAATCAGACCTTTCTCGCTGATGAAACCGCAGATAGCGTCTCTGCGCAGCTGCATTCCGGCTGCGTCCCCGAGTCCAATGAAGGCAACTGGATGAGGGCTTGCCCCGCCATCGTGCGGGGCTTTTTCGTGGCCATTGGTACTGCTCGGACAGCCGACTTGAGACAGCCGCACACCGAAGCGTTGGCTCTCCCTCATGCCCATAAGGATGCGGTCGCGACCACCGTTTCTAGCCCATTTTAGTCAGAGAGTAAGCATTGCGCCTCGAAATAGGTTGTGCTGTGATTCGCACTCAACCGGAGTGCTGCCATGTTCGATAATGAAGAGATCGGTATCCCCTGCCCCGAGTGCGGCCATGAGACCAGTAAGCCCGTCGCTTGGGTGAAAGCGAACGACGAACTCCCTTGCAGGAGATGTGGGACTGCCATCGTGTTGGAGAATGAAAAGCACTTGCTCACGATCGAGCAAGTCGCTCAGAACATGACGAAACTCAGACGATCGCTTGCAAAGTTTCGTAGGAATGCCCGTGGTGCGCGTTGGCACCGGTGACATCCATCCGCCGCGAAAGAAATCCCTCCCCGAATGCGCTTCGAGGAAGGACTAGCATCCGTGTGAACCGTCGCTAGAAATTGAAGTAGATCGTCACGCCCGGCCGCCGATGGTAGCGGTAATAGTCTCGATAGCTATAGTGCCTGTAATGGCGGGGATAGCACCTGCCGTAGTAGCGGCAGGAACGCGAAGCGTAGCGTCTGTTCCAGTGGCGCTGCGTGCGCCAATGGCGATGGCGCCGGTGATTGACCTGCTCGGCAGCGTCGGTCTTCACCTGCTCCGGCACAGGCACGAATATCGGTGCGGCGCTTACCGGAAGGGAAAAAGGCGCAGCCAGGACTAAGGCTGTGAGGGCGGATAAGAGCTTTTTCATCATCGACTCCTTCTCGCTGCCTATGAGCTTGGGTCATCATGCCTGAACCGCTGATGAACGAGCCTTACTCAAGAAAATTCACTATCAAGGAAATATATCCCCGAAGTCCGCACGATTAATCGGGAAATCGTCCGACATTGAGTCGGACTAAAGTCCAAGGAGTGGAACCGCTTGCTTATTTCCCCGTTGAGTGACGAGTTCAACGAGAGGAGATGCTATGAAGAAGCTCGTATTTATTACTGCGACTGTCGCGCTCATCGCCAGCGGTGCTGTCGCGCAGCAAGCCGACGGTACCAACGCGGCAACCGGCATGGTCGGCGGTGCCGCCACCGGCGCCATTCTCGGCGGCCCGATCGGGGCCGGGGTCGGCGCGGTGGTAGGCGCCACGCTCGGCGGCGCACTCACGCCGCCTCCCCCCGAAGTGGTCACTTATGTTCAGCAGCAGCCGGCACCGCCATCGGTCGTCGTTCAGCAGCCGATCGCAGTCGGCAAGCCTGTTCCCGAAACGGTTATGCTGACGCCGGTCCCGCAGAATCCGACCTATGCATATGCGGTGGTCAATGAGCAGCGTGTCATCGTAGAGCCGAAATCGCGTACGGTCGTTCAGGTCATCAACTGACCTGACGGCGGTGAGAGTGGCCCTCGCAGGCTCGGTTTAAGGCCCCAGGCCGGCCCCGCGTTTATCGCCGGCCTGGAACTTACCCGCGGCGTGGCCGTTCACTCGTGAAGAAAGGAGTTGATCGATGAATCAGATTATCTACCTCGTCGGCCTCGTTGTGATCGTGATAGCGATCTTGTCGTTCTTCGGCTTGAGCTGAACTGAGAAGATCGGCTCCATGGCGCGGCCAGCCGATCCCGGCTTTTCCGCAGCTTCACCAGGGATCCCGCGGATTTATTCGCAGCGGCGTACCGGAAACCGAGATTCAGACCTTCCCACCCGTTCGGCTCAGAGATAGCGTCCGCGTCGTAGCTGCATTGGAGCTACATCTTTCCCCGCATTTCGTTTGCCAAGCGGATGCGTGCCTGCCCCGCCATCGAGCGGGGCTTTTTTATCGCCGTAACTCCACGTCCCGCCGCAGCTTCCATGCGTGCGCGGTTTGCGGCGGATGCGGCCGTAGACGCAGACAAATCACTGATCTGCCGGACTTTGGTCCCTGGGTCATAAGGCTCTTGGCCGGCCAAAGGTCCGATACGCTGGGCTGCCGACTGCGATATTGTTCGCATGAAGGCTGCAACTAATCCATCGGCGATTGTAGCAGAGAGATCGGGAGGTCAAAAGCCAGCCGCCGCTGGACGGCGGACCCCGCGAGTGGCCCCAGAGCGGTGTCCCAGTAGTCCCTTCGGGCAGCGTCGCTCTGGGGCTTTCCCAAGGCGCCGGGTCGTGCCTGCAACTCCCCCGCCGTCACGGTATATTTCACCAAAGTAACGTATCGTTACTATATATCGATGCTCAACTGTCAGTAAGATCAGGAACAAATTGGACGATTCGTCGTTCTATCATCGTATATCAAGGGAGTACGATAGATGAACGCCAAGATCTTTATTGTTACCGCGATCGCAACGGGCATCTTTGCCGCGCCCGCTATTGCGAACGACACTAACCAAGGTGCGGTGACGGGTGCCGCTGGCGGAGCCGTTACCGGCGCTATTGTTGGCGGTCCCGTCGGCGCTGCCATCGGTGGCGCGGTCGGCCTCGTCGCCGGCGCGGTTATCGCTCCTCCGCCGCAGCAGGTCGTAACCTATGTGCGACAGCAGCCGGTTCCCGCCGATACCGTTGTGCTGCAGGAGCGGATCGCCGTCGGTCGTCCGCTACCGCGGACCGTGGCTCTGACGCCCGTTCCAGAGAACCCCTCCTACGCGTTCGCCGTGGTCAACAACCAACGCGTGATCGTCGACCCAAGAACCTACACGGTCGTCCAGGTCGTTCAGTAAGAGGCATTGGAGCGGGATGAGGAAAAGTCTTTGCGCTTTTCAACCGCATCCCGCTCCAATTTATAGATCATGTTCATGATCCTGGTCGACACGGCCTGAAATCACCGTGATCCAGAGCATTTCCGCGCTTGTTCGGTTCGCGGAAATGCTCAAGCTCTCGTTTCCGCGCATTTGGGTGGTGTGGCACATACACATCGCTTTTCAGCAAAAACTGATTCATGTAAAATTGCTGCTTCCTTCCGAATCGGAATCGCCCTCTATCGAGGGGAACTAAGGAATCATCCCGCCGTTTCCCCCTAGGTTCGCTTCCGGAGGGCTGCCACCATGTTTACCGCTTTGTTGATTGCCTCACTCGCGGCGCCTTCGAGTCTCGTCTCGGCCACCGCGACGGTCGATGATCTCCAGTCCGACTTCGAAACTGCCGTGGCCTGCCGGCAGATAGACGGCAGGAACGTATGGAAGGGTGAACTGGCCTATTACATCCAGTCCTATGTCTACGAAGGCGATGCAGCCGCTTCGGCTGACCGCGCCGACATGGCTGATGCCGTGCTGCCGGAGGACAACGAACCGGAGACGGTCAAGGAATTCGAAGAGGCCTGCTCACTTGCCGGGTCGACCGGACACGCACGAAGGTGACCGTTTTGGCGCAAGTCGATTGCCCTCTCGATCACTACAGCGGCCGTTGCGCGTCTCGTAAGACGCGCGGCGCTGTACAGGGATGAGAGCAGCGCCGCGTCTGCGGCGCGGGAAGCGTTCTTTCAGCCCAAGGACTTGGTCTGGCTGGATTCCTGTGACAAGCACAGGAATGAGGAAAACAAAGCCGCGGCGGCTATCCGGATTTCAACAGACCTCAGCCTGATGCGTCCGGTGTAACGCCTGCGCCACGTGCACTGCGCATTTTCAAAGCGCTCGTCCGGTATTCGCGGCGATAGGCGCGCGAAAAGGCGGAGAGACTGTCGAATCCGCAACGCAGGGCGATGTCACGCATCGGAATTCCGGTATCACGCACGAGCCGGTGGGCGACCTGCAGCCTGAGGCGCAGGTAATAGGCGCCGGGACTCGTCGAGAGGCCTTTGGCGAAGAGCGTTTCGAGCTTGCGCTGCGAGACGGAAAGCCGGCGCGCCAGCGCCGCGACCGTCATCGGACGTTCGAGCGTGCGCTCCATGAGCCTGATGGCCGCGGCAAGCTCCGGGTCGCGTGCCTCTATGCGACCGAGCGAAACGAAAGGCTGGACATCCGTCGGTCCGTGCATCTGGTCGTAGACGAAAATGCTCGCGACATCGAGCGCCAGTGCGGGCCCGAGCCTCTCGGCGACGAGATGCAGCATCATGTCGAAGGTCGGCGACGCGCCGCCTGAGGTCCAGTATTTGCCGTCGATCACGAAACGGTCGCCGATCACCTCCAATTCGGGAAACGCCTGGCTGAAATCTTCGAGTTCCTCCCAATGGGCCGTAGCCTTGCGGCCATTGATGAGCCCGGAACGGCCGAGCAGCCAGCACCCGGATTCGACGCCTGCGACGATGTCGAAATGTCGCGCACATTCCTGCAGGGTCGCGAGAAAGCGCTTGCCGGCGTGCCTTTGAAGATTGAACCCGCCGATGATGAGAAGAAGATCTCCCACGACGGGCAAGGTGAAACTTCCGTCCACGGCAATCGGGACGCCGCAGGTCAGCATCACCGCCTGGCCGTCGGCGGACAGCAGCCGCCAGCGGAAGACCTCGTGCCCCGCCACTCGATTTGCCGCGCGCATCGGATCGAGGACCGAGGCAAAGGACATGATCGACGATTCGGGCAGGACGACCACCACGACCTCAATCGGCGATTGTGCAGAACGGTTCGCAATCATGCGCGTAACGTCAAATTTTATGCGCAGTATGTCAAATGGCAAACGAGCGTTAGGGCATTATCGACCGGCAATCGATCTCTTCGCGGGCATTTGCAGGCCCGCTCGGAGATGATGTTCCCCTTTTTCCGCTACTTTCGGAAGGGCCGGCCGGAACGAACCGCCGGCCCTCTTTCTTTCCCCGGGCGGGCGGTTCGAAGGCGTTGTTTTTCGCAGACTCGCTCCCGATATGTTGCTAATCTCTGCCGCAACAACAGGAGGCATCTGTGATGATCAGAAATGTGCTTGTTGCAGTCTTCGGGGCTTCGCTGCTCGGGGGAGCGGCCCATGCAGCCGATTTGGCACAGGCACCGGAGCCGGCGCCGACGGTCGAGACGATATCCAGCTTCGTATGGACGGGCGGTTATCTCGGCCTGCAGGGCGGGGGTGGCTGGTTGAACAGCGACCTCAGCGTCCCCGGCGGCAGCGCCTCCGAAAAATTCAGCGGCGGCCTCTTCGGCGCCTTCGCCGGCTACAACTATCAGCATGGCGACTGGGTCGTCGGCGTCGAGGGCGATGTCAGCTACAACTGGAACGATGAGACCGTCACCGTCTTCGGATCCAACACCGAAACCGGGACGGATGTTTCCGGATCCGTGCGCGCCCGCCTCGGCTACACCGTAAACGACCGGACGCTGATTTACGGCACAGGCGGCTGGGCAGTAACGCGCGGCTTCGTCGACGTCGCCGGCGCGCCCAAGGAAAAGGAAACCTTCAACGGCTGGACCATCGGCGCAGGCGTCGACTACGGCTTCACCGACAGCGTCTTCGGACGCGCGGAATATCGTTACAACGATTTCGGAGACAAGGATGTGGGCGGCGTCGACGTCGACCTCGACCAACACCAGTTTACCGTCGGCGTCGGCGTGAAATTCTGATCGCCGCAGGAGTTTCGATCAAGGACCCGGCAATCGCCGGGTTTTTTCTGGAGGCATATCGGCTCCGATATGAGAACGCAGCAGGCATCAGGACACGGGTTGCGGAAGCGGGATGGGATGTAACCGCGCCCGCCGAAACACACGGGGAGGAAGGATGGGAAGATTTCTGGAGTTCTTGGGCGGTGCGATCGTCATCGGAACGCTGGTTTTGCTGGCGCTGACACTGGTTCCCTCTCCCGACGTGAAAACCCTCGTCGCCGTCCTCCCCTGGGCCTTTCCGGCGATTGCCGGCGGCCTCCTCCTCGTCGCCTTCGGCGCGATGCTCGACCACCTTGCCGCCATACGCTCGGCGGCAGACCGGCAGGCCGATATTTTCCAGCAATTGCTCGAGCGGCGAAACACAACGAAGAAGGAATGAGGATCGCCCTCGACCGTCACCCTTCGACGATCAGCACCTCGAACGTTATGCAAACGGCGTCAACGCCGTAGGCTATCTCACCCTCGAAAATGGTGCATTCCGTATCGACGATCGCGATATCGAGCTTCGCTTTGGCCTGTCCGCTCCGATCGGGTGAAAGCGTCCCCTTGCGAATGAGCAATTCCGAAGCGGCCGATTCCATGACCTGGCCGTCGACGAACGTGCAGCCGACGAGGCTGCCGATGCCGTGCAACGTCGCCCGTTCAATTCCGTGCTCGGCTGCCGTGCGCTCGATCGCCGAATGGATCGGTTCGTTCGGCTTCAACCGGCAGAGAACGGCGCGCCGCGGAGTGATGGGCGGTGCGGCGGCATGAGGCACAGGCGTGAACAGACGGAATCGGGTCTCGCTGTCCTCCAGCTGATCCATAATGGCGCCCGACAGTATCCAGGCTTCCGCCTCCACCGGTTCGGCGAATTGCGAATCCTTCGGCATCACGTGCCCGGCCGCGCGGAAACCGTCCTCGTGCCGCCAGACACCATGGCCGTGCAGGAACGGCTCCCCGTCGCGCCGGCCGAACGTCATGACCAGATCTTCGATGGGCGCGCGGCCATCAGGCGCATGTATGTCGCTGTACCAGGCGGCATGAAGGCCGTCATGCGAGAGAGTCGGTGCGACATAGGCAAGCGGCGCAAACGCACCGCCCCTGACCTCTACGATCGCGCTGTCGCAGCCTTTTTCAGCGAGCACCTCGTGGACGGCTTCGAGCACGCTCCGGCCCGGTTTGAAGGTCAATCGCGTCTTCTCGGCGTGGCACCCGAGGGAGATCACCCTCGGCGTGAACGGCGCACCGGGTTGCCGGAGACTCCGCATCATCGTCCTTTCAAAGCCAGACCGGCGTTGACGAACCCTCCATCGACCGCCAGCACCTGGCCGTTGATATAGCTCGCCTCCTCCGAGATCAGGAACGCCGCGCTGGCCGCGATTTCGCGCGACGAACCGTAGCGGCGCTGGGGGATGCGCTCGTGCCATTGCGCACGCACGTCATCCGTATGGACGGCACGCGACAAAGGCGTGTCGATGGCACCGGGAGCGATGGCATTGACGCGAATTCCATCCTGTCCGAGCTCGGTCGCGAGAATGTAGGTGAGCAGATTGACCGCGCCTTTGGAGGCGCCGTAGGCGGCGCGTCCCTTGTTGCCGACAAGACCCGATACGGAGGAGATGTTGACGATTGCACCGGGCGTGGCCGTCGCCAGCCAATGACGCGCCGCCTCACGGCAGACGATGAACGTGCCGGTCAGATTGACGTCCAGAATGCGGCGGAAATCGTCGACGCTGGTCTCGACGGCAGGCCTGTCGATCGCGATGCCCGCAGAATTGATGACCGCCCGCAGCGGTGCCCTCGCCGCCGCGGTCTCGATGGCCGATGCGACCTCCTTTTCATCCGTGACGCTGCAGGCGATTACCTGCGCGGGATCGATCGGGATCGCGCGACATGCGTCCGCCAGCGCATCGGCATTGCGATCCACCAGATAGACCCTCCAGCCGCGGCCGTTCAGAAGCCTCGCTATTTCGAGGCCGATACCGGATGCTCCTCCCGTGACGAGTACGGATTTCATTCCATCGCTCATGGGGCGGCACTCCTGCGGTCCCCGATGCCAACGGAACCGATGTCCAGTTCGCCGCGCCGTTCGAGTTCCTCACGGATAAGCTTCTTGGTGATCTTGCCATAGGCCGATTTTGGCATTTCGGACCAGAACACGATCTTCTTCGGAAGCTTGTAGCGGGCAATCTTCCCGTCCAGCCATTCCCTCAGAGCCGCCGCGTCGGCCGACGCACCGTCACGTGCGACGCAAACCGCGATGCCGACCTCTCCCCAGACCGGATCGGGAACGCCGACGATCGCCGCCTCGCTGATATCCGGATGCATCAGGAGCTTTTCCTCGATCTCGCGCGGATAGACGTTGGACCCGCCCGAAATGAACATGTCGGAGGCGCGGCCGGTGATGTAGAGGAAGCCTTGCGCATCGACATGGCCAAGGTCGCCGGTCCGAAACCAGCCGTTGCGAAACGCTTTGGCGTTGGCCTCTGGGTTCCGATAGTAGCCGGCAAAAACCGCCGGGCCGATCACGCAGATCTCGCCGGTCGCGCCCGCCGGGACTTCGTTGCCGTCGTCGTCCTGGATCTGCAGCTGCATGCCCGTCCGCTCGAAACCGCAGGTGCCGATACGCGCATCCGGGTCATCCTCCGCGCTGTGGAAGGCGGGAGGCAGGACGGTGATCGCTCCCGTCACTTCGCCGAGCCCGAAATACTGCACCAGGACGGCGCCGAGCTTTTCCAGCGCCTTTTTCTGATCGGCACGGTACATCGGCGCGCCGGCATAGATGACATAGCGCAGCGACGAGTGGTCGTACCGGTCGACGGACGGGTCCTCGATGAGCAGCTTTACGATAGTCGGTACGGCGAAGAGGTTGTTGACCCTCCATTTTTCGACGAGGGCCCAGAACTGCGGTATGTCGAGCTTCTCGAACGGCAAGAGGATCGTGGTTGCGCCCCGTGCGACCTGGCACAGCTGATGGATCCCGGCGCCGTGCGACAGCGGCGCAACGACGATCGACCGGTCGCGATGGGTCGTAGCCGGAAAGAGATCGCCGATATGATTATTGATGACGAAGGCCATTTGCCCGTGCGTCAGCACGGCAGCCTTGGGGCGGCCGGTGGTGCCGGACGTATAGAAATACCAGCATGGATCATCGCGATCGACGGCAACGGGCGAAATCGACTTTCCAAGATTGCGCGCAACGATCGCGTCATAGTCTTCGCCGACCCGTGACGCGCCGATCGGGATGCATGATCCGATCTGCTCGCCCGCAGCCCGACATGCTTCGGCATGGGGCTCGAAGGCGGCCTGAAATATCACCAGCCTGGCGCCGCTCGATTGAGCCAGATAGGCGACCTCCTCCGGCAGTTGGCGGAAATTCGTGGGAACCCAGACCGCACCTGCTCTGAACGCCGCAAACATGGACTCGAACATCTGGTTGCAGTTGGCGGAGTGGACGAGAATCCGGTCTCCTTTGCGCACGCCGAACTCATGGACGAGCGCATATGCCATGGCGTCGACCCGCGCCTCCAGCTCGTTCCAGCGCCACCGGTGATCGCCGTGAACGAGGGCGATCTCGTCCGGATTGCGTCTCGCTGCCTGCGAAAGGAAATTGCCGAGGTTCATGACTCGCGTCGAAACGGGGGTGACGCCGCCCTGCGGTTCGTTGCTCGTCATTTCGCCCGTTCCAGGATGGAGACATAGTTTGCGACGGCAGCGCCGCCCATGTTGAAGATGCCGGCGAGACCGGCGCCGGGGATCTGCATTTCGCCCGCCTCCTCCATAAGCTGCATGGCGGAAATGACATGCATCGAGACCCCCGTCGCGCCGATCGGATGACCCTTGGATTTCAAGCCGCCGGAGGGGTTGACCGGCAGGCTTCCGCTCCTGGTGGTGGTTCCGTCGCGGATCGCACGGTAGCCTTCGCCGGGTGCGCTCAGTCCCATCGCCTCGTATTCGATCATCTCGGCTATGGTGAAGCAGTCATGCGTCTCGACGAAGGAGAGATCGTCCAGCATGGCGCCGGCCATGGAAAGTGCCGCTTTCCAGGCCCGCCGTGGCCCGTCGAATTCCAGCATGTCCCGGCGGCTGAGCGCAAACACGTCGTTGACGTGGCTGCGGGCCCGGAAGGCGATTGCCCGCTGCAGCGTCGCAGCCGTGTCCGCGTCGGCGAGCACGAGGGCGGCCGCCCCGTCCGAGACGAGCGAGCAGTCGGTGCGGCGTAAGGGGGCCGCGACGATCGGATTCTTCTCCGAAACGGTGTTGCAGAACGCGAAACCGAAATCCCTTCGCATATGCGCGTAAGGGTTGGCTACGCCGTTTTCGTGGTTCTTGGCCGCGATCATCGCAAGTTCCTCGGAACGGTCGCCGTAACGCTGGAAGTAATGCTGTGCTATGCGGCCGAAGACGCCGGCAAAGCCCCCTTCCACGTCGCCTTCCTCTTTCCGGTAGCTGCCGCCCAGAAGGATATCGCCGACTGCTGCCGTCGAAACGGCGGTCATCTTCTCGGCACCGATGACGAGTGCGATGCGGCCGCGGCCGGCCTCGATGAAATCCATCGCCGTATAGATCGCCGCCGAGCCTGTCGCGCACGCATTTTCAAGCCGCACGGACGGGACGTGAGCAAGCGCTTCGTCGGTCATGCCGACAAGTGAGGCCTGAAACTCCTGCTTGGAGAAGCCGCCGTTCATGACTCCGACAAAGATTCCGTCGACATCCGAGGCGGCAAGACCGGCATGTGCAAGTGCCGGCGCCGCGACCGCGGCCATCAGCGCCTCTGTGTCCGCGTAGTCGGTCTTGCCGAACTGGGAGTGGGCCCAGCCTACGATCTGCGCCTTGGTCATCTGGACAATCTCCTTTTGAGAGGTCTTGCAATAGAGGCCATGTGTCGCGTCCCGCGGTCACGGAACTGCTCGGCGAGCTTGCTCTCGATGCGTGACGCTTCCTGCCTGAGAAGAGCTGCCAACTCGCTCTGCCGCGGCTCCTGCATGCGGCTGTCGATGGCGGCAATGCTGATGGCTCCGGCGACGCCGCCGCCGGGATAGCGGATTGCGACGCCCACACCCCAGGAGTTGGTGAGGATAAGGCCGGGATTGACCGCATAGCCCTGAGCGCGGGCAAGCTCGACGCGGCGGCGCAGTTCGTCCGGCCCAAGCATCGGAAACTGCTCCTCGAGCACGGCGGCATTCTGGTCCAGAACGGACGAAACCTCCTCGTCCGAAAGAGCCGCCAGCATGGCCAGAGAGCCGGCGCCGACGCCCAGCGGATGCACGAAGCCCGCCTGGAGTGCGTGGGTGCGGATCGGAAAGCTCCCCTCCTCCCGGTGGAGACAGACCGACGACGCTCCGCGGCGTACGGAGAGAAAGCAGGAGTCGCTGGTCTTCTGCGCCAGGCGATGCAGGCTTTCCGTCGACAGGCGCAGGAGCCCGTGCCGGCTCGATGCGAGGGTGCCGAGCACATAGGCTTCTTCACCGACATAGTAGCGCCGGTCGCGGTCGTCCTGCTCCAGGAGGCCGGCCCTGATCAGGGCAAGCAGGAGGCGGCGAACCGTTGGTTTGTTGAGGCCGCTCTGCTCCACGACGGCGCTCAGAGACATGCCGTCCATCTGGCGGCCGACCAGCGACAGGAGCTTGGCCGCACGATCGACGCTTTGCGAACCGGTCATGTCCCTGTCGGCCGCATCGCCCATGTTTCAGTGTACCCCCATGATCGTGCAGCTCTGGCCGCCATCGACCGGCAGACAAACGCCGGTAATGAATTTCGCTTCGTCGGAGGCAAGGAAAAGCGCTGCATTGGCGACATCCCAGGCATCGCCCATACGCCCGCCCGGAAGCGCCGCGTTGCGGGCTGCCACCATTTCCTCGGCGGAGGCGTATTGCGAGGAGATCTGCTTGTAGATCAGAGGCGTGTCGATCAGGCCGGGGACGACACAGTTCGCGCGGATTCCGTGCGGCGCATATTGAGCCGCGATCGCGACCGTCGCCTGGTTGACCGCCGCCTTCGTCGCGTAATAGGCGAAGTAGGGATAACCGGTCCACCGGATGCCTGCGAGCGACGAGATGTTGACGACGGCGCCACCGCCGGCTTCGATCATGTGCGGGATGACAGCCTTGGCGGTGCGGAACACCGAGCCGAGATTGAGATCCACCGATTGCTGGAACTGCGCTTCCGACAACTCGACCGGTCCGCCCATATGCGTGACGCCCACATTGTTGTGCAGAATGGAAATGGTACCGAATGCCTGCCGTGCGGCCGCCACCGCCGCTTCGACAGATGCGAGAGCGGTGACGTCTGCGGCGACGGCTAGGGCCTGGCCGCCTTCCGCCGCTATGATTGCCGCCGTTTCCTCGGCTGCCTCCCTATCGACGTCGACACAGACGACCTTGGCGCCCTCACGCGCATAAAGCACGGCCGCAGCCTTGCCGTTGCCCCAGCCGGGGCCGGAGGAACCCGCACCGAAGACGATTGCCGATTTTCCCTTGAGACGGTCTGCCAATTCGAAACCTCGGAAGGCGCCATGCGCTCGTGGAAGAACGCGCCGCGTCGCTGCATCGGTCGGCGAACGGCCGGGTGAAAGGCCGCCCGCCTCGTCGTGCTCAGGTGGTCAGCCGAGGCTGGTGCCTACGGCCTTTTCGAGAATGGCCCAGGCCTCGTCGCCGAATTTTCCCTTCCATTCGGCGTAGAAACCCGCCGATCTCAGCGTCTCCCGGAAAGCTGCCTTGTCCGGGTCGGTGAATGTCATGCCACTCTGGGTGAGCTGCTCGCGTACCGTGTCGTTCACCTTGGCGGTATCGGTGCGCTGTGCGATGGCCGACTCGTTGAGATGTTTGGCCGCAATCTCCCTTATGTCTTCCGGCAGTGTTTCCCAGGCCTGCTTGTTCGCCAGCATCCAGAAACCGTCCCACATATGGTTGGTCATGGCGCAATGTTTCTGCACCTCGTAGAGCTTGGCGGTCGAGGCGATTGCCAGCGGGTTTTCCTGGCCGTCCACGGTGCCGGTGCTGAGCGCCGTGTAGACTTCCGCGAAATTGATCGTGGTCGGTGCAGCGCCGAAGGCGGTGAACATGGATTGCCAGAGCGGGCTCGGCGGAACGCGGATCTTGAACCCCTTGAGGTCCTCCGGGGTGTTGATCGGCTTGGTCGAACTGGTGATCTGGCGAAAGCCGTTGTCCCAGATCTTCTCCATGGGCACGAGGCCCTTCTTCTCGATTTCGCCGCGCGCATAGGCGCCCAGCTCTCCGTCCATCGCCTTCCAGACGGTGTCGTAGTCGGGGAAGGCAAAGCCGATGCCGCTGATGGCAGCGTTGGGCACCAGGGTCGAGAGAATCAGCGGCGAGAGCGAGAAGAACTCGGTTGCGCCGTTGCGAAGCTGCGAAAGCGTTTCGGTGTCGTTGCCGAGCTGACTGCTCGGGAAGATGTTGATCTTCAGGCGGCCGCCCGTCTCCTCCAGGATCTTGTCGGCGGCTTCCTTCAGGCGAATGTTGAGCGGATGGGTGACCGGCAGGTTGTTTGCCAGCTTATAGGTGAAGTCCGCGGCATGGGCCTTGGTGCGGATCGAAGCCCAAAGCGCAACTGCTCCAGTGCCGAGCAGCATCGTTCTACGGGTTATTTTCATCGCTCTGTTCTCCTCCTGATCGTCGATGATGAATATGGGATGGCGGGCTCACAGCAATGCGAGCGAGAACCACGGCACGGCGGCGATCAACAAGAGGCCAAGCACCATCGCGCCGATATAGGGCCAGATCGCTCCCATGGCTTCGTCGGGCGAAACGTTGCCGATCTTGCAGGCGATGTAGAAGCCGATGCCGATCGGCGGTGCCATCAGTCCGACGTTCATCGCGGTGACGATGACCATGGAATAGTGGACGTCATGGATCCCCATCGCACGCGCGATCGGAAACATGATCGGCGCCAGGAGCACGATCGCAGGGAGGCCTTCGAGCACGCAGCCGAGCAGCATGAACAGGGCGATCGAGACCAGCATGAAGGTGAACCATCCACCCGGCAGGCCGCTCATCATATCGGTGAGCTCGAAGGCGAACCCGGTCTGGGTGAGCGCCCAGGCCATCGCCGCGGCGGTACCGAGGATCAGGAGGATCGCACCGCTCATCGCGGCGGTCTCGACCAGCATCCGGTAGGTCCGGCGCATGCCGATGCCGCCATAAAGGACAGTGCCGATGATGAAGGCGTAGACGACCGCGATGGTGGAGACCTCGGTCGCGGTCGCCGCACCGCTCGCGACCGCGCTGCGGATGATGAACGGCAGTACCAGGGCCGGCGCCGCGATCAGGGCCGTGCCGCCGATGTGTTTCAGCGACGGGCGCACGACGCCGTCGACATTTTCTCGGGCCGCCTTGATGCGTGCAAGCGCGGCAAGCGCGACCAGCAACACGAGAGCGATGGCAAAACCGCTGGTAAACAGAGCGGCGATCGAAACGCCGGCCACAGAGCCGAGAACGATCAGCACGATGCTCGGCGGCACGGTGTCGGCCATGGCGGCCCCGGTCGCGAGCAGCGCTATCATTTCCTTCGGCTTGTGACCCCGGCGCTTCATCTCCGGAAACAGCGCCGGGGCAACCGTCGCCATGTCCGAGACTTTCGACCCGGAAATGCCGGACACGAGAAAGAGCGAGCCCAACAGAACGTAGGACATGCCGGCCTTGACGTGGCCGAGCATCGAGGCGAGGAAATCGACGATCGCCTTGCCCATTCCGGTCGCGTCCAGAATGCAGCCGAGAAGCACGAAGACCGGGACCGACAGCAGAATGAGGCTGGACATGCCCTCGTCCATGCGGCCGATCATGACGACCAGCGGCATCGATGTCGTGAAGGCGAGAAACAGAAGCGTCGCGATGCCGAAGCAGAAGGCGATCGGAACGCCCATCGCGAGGCAGATGGCAGCACCGCCGACGAGAAAGATCAGAATGTTGCCGTTGCCGAACGAGCTGAGCGCAGGCGTCAGCAACCAGAGCACCAAAGCGACCGCGAGCACGAATGCCACGGCCAGCACCACGTCGAACGGCTTGGCGGTTCTGATCAATTGAGCGACGGCCAGCAGCACCATCAGGACCATGCCGACTGCAATGGCCGCGGCACGATAGCCCGCCGGGATGTTCAAGGCCGACGAAGTGATGTCCATTTCGCCGGCGGCATAGGTGTAGGCTGCCGGCAGCAGGACGAGAAGGAACGCCATGATGGCGACCATGCCGAGCGTTTCGGTGAACTGCCGGGCCCTTTCGCCGAGAGCATTGAGAAGAATGGTCAGCCGCAGATGCTCGCAACGATCGATCGCGATCGCCGATCCGAGCATGGCCAGCCACAGGAAGGCGATGGATGCGGCTTCATCGATCCAGACGATCGGTCTCGACAGGCCGTAGCGAAAGGCTACGCCGGTAAGCAGCATGGCGATGATCGCCACAAGCAGAGCGGCGGACAACGCTTCGACGGGGCGCATCAGCCGCGAACCCGGCCGGGCCTCCATCGTCTCGGCGAGCACGGCGAATTCGGACACGCCCTCCGTCGTGGTGGTCATCGGCTTCCTCCCTTACGAACCGTTCGATCACCTTGCGCGCCAGCCGCGCGAATCGCGGCGGGATGAACGACGTCAAAGCTCCTCCCGGAGGTGTCGTCCGAAGAAAATGGGTGCATCGGATCGACATTCCAGATCGTCCGTCGCCCTCCAAAGCAAACGTTCGATCAGGTCCATTTTGTAGGTGAAAGGAAACCATCAAGCAACACGCTGAACTAAACCGTTGTATATGAGAGATATTCCTCGTTCAGTGAGGTCCATAATGTGAACCTCATTGTGTCAGCGCGGAACAAGCGTAAGCCCCGTGGTCGCCTGGTGCGAATCGCCTCGCCACCGCATTTGCACGGATCGAGCACCCGCGTGTGGAGCCCTGCCGCGGGTCCCCTTCGCCCGGTTTGCGGCGGACGAAGGCCGTCCCTGTCCTCGTCATTCCCAGACGGCACCGGGAAAGGCGTTCAGCGGTATCTTGAGGTAGCGGCGGCCATTATCCTCTGCGTCCGGCAGTTCTCCGCCGCGAATATTGACCTGCAGGGCATGCAGAATCAGCTTGGGCATCGGTAAGGTCCTGTCGCGCGCCTCCCGCAGATTGACGAAATCCGCCCGTGTTTTTCCGGCGACATGCGTATTATTAGCTTTCTGTTCCGCCACCGTACTTTCCCACAGAGCTTCACGGCCGCCTGGCCGATAGTCATGTCCGGTGAAGAGGCGGGTCTCGCCCGGAAGGGCAAGAATGGCCTCGATCGAGTTCCACAGGCTCTCGGCGCTGCCGCCGGGAAAATCCGCGCGGGCGGACCCGCTGTCAGGCATGAACAACGTGTCGTGAATGAAGGCCGCATCGCCGATGATGTAGCTGATCGACGCTAGCGTATGTCCAGGCGAGTGCAGTACGCGGGCTTCGAGATTCCCGAGTTCGAACATATCGCCGTCGCGAAACAGCCGATTCCACTGCGAACCGTCACAAACGAAATCCGGCCAATTGTAGATTTGTTTCCAGATCTGCTGCACGCCTTTCACGTGCTCGCCGATGGCAGTGGGCGCCCCCGTTCGATCCCTGAGGTAGCGTGCCGCCGAGAAATGATCCGCATGCGGATGGGTGTCCAGTATCCATTCGACACTCAAACCCTGCTTGGCCACATGATCGAGAATGGCGTCGGCATTCGTCGTCGCGGTGGAACCCGATTTCTGATCGAAGTCGAGCACCGGATCGATGATCGCGCATTTTCCCGTTTCGGGGTCGGCCACGACATACTGAATGCTGCACGTGGCCGCGTCGTAAAAGGCAGCTACATCAGGCCTGTGCATGTGCCCTTCCCTTCTCGGCCGCTACACGAGGGAAGAATATCGCACGTGCCGGATCGAAGGCGTAATCCCGTTCGAACGCCGGAGCGTCGGCAGCCAGTTTTGCGACGGAATCGAGGATGAATTTCACCTTTTCGTCCGAGAGCAGAACGCTGAAATTCAGCCGCGTGAAGCCGGGCTTCTTTATTTCGTCGCCGGCGAGAATGGCTTGGCGCATCTGCTCTGACTGCTGCGCATCGATCGACAGCAGCCTGTGAACATAGGGCCCGGCGCAGGCGCAACCGCCACGGGCCTGAATACCGAACCGGTCGCTCAGCATGCGAGTAACGAGTTGCTGGTGCATATACCCCCCTTTGCCGTCGCGGATGCGGAAGGAAAAAATCGGTAGCCGGTCCAGCGCCGGAAGACCAAGTATCTCCAATTGTGGGACATCCTTCCATGCGGAAAAGGCACGAACCGTAAGCTGGCGATTGCGCCGCGCCATTTCCTCCAATCCGATGGCGTGCTTGACGACAAAGGCGAGGGCTGCCCGGATGTCGCCGACGACGTTCGGTGTCCCCGCCTCTTCGCGGGCTTCGAGGCTGTCGCTGTAGTCATGCGTCTCCGGCGAGACGAATTTCACCGTCCCGCCGCCCGGCCAGGAAGGTTTGCTCGTGGCCAAACCGTCGCGCCGAACGATCAAAATGCCGGAAGCGCCAGGGCCGCCAATGAACTTGTGCGGCGAGAGAACGATGGCGTCGATCTCCGTAGAACCGCTCGGCGACACCGAAATAGGTACATAGGGACCGGCACCTGCATAGTCCCAGATCATCTTGGCCCCGGCCGATTTCACCAAGTCGGTAATCGCCGCGACGTCGCTGGTGATTCCCGTAATGTTCGAGGCTGCGGACAATGTACAGATAGTCAGGTCGCAAGGTCCGCTTCGCAGAGCCTGATCCAGAAGGAAAAGGTCCGGGCCGCCCTCGGGCGATTCGGTCAGCTCGACGATTTCCGCCCCGCTTTCGCGCCAGGGCAGTATGTTGGAGTGGTGCTCATATGGACCGATGATGACCCGCACGGTCTTCCCTGCCGCGATCGCTTCGGTGACGCCGAACAGTTTGACGAGGCGGTTCAGCCCCGAAGTCGCGCCGGAGCCGGTAAAGATGACCGCATGTCTCTCGTCCGCTCCGCAGCACTCGGCGATCAACGCCCGCGCCTCCCTTCGCATGCGGGTCATGAACCCGCCGCAGTAGGAAGCCTCGGTATGGCTATTGGCATAAAATGGCAGGACTTCCTCGAGGATGAAGCGTTCAACCGTTCCAAGCGCCCGGCCGGATGCAACATAGTCGGCATAGACCAGGTTCCTGATGCCGTAGGGGCCTTCGATCCGCGACTTGGCCCCGACCAGATCATCCCGCAGGAAGTCTATAAGATCGCCGCGGTCCAGCCCTCGGCGAAACCGCTCGAGAGGCGTGACGTTATCTTTCGGCTCATGGCGGACAGCTTGCACGATCACCTCCCGAGGCTTGAATGTTGACATCGATTGTATTCTGCCGCACCGTCGAAATGTTCACCTATTTTCTGCAGTTCCTCTCGGGTTTTGTGTCACATGATCGAATCTCAAGCCAACGTCGATGGATTCGATCTGAAGATTCTGACGGCTCTGCAAAAGGATTCGAACCTCTCGCAGCGCGAACTGGCCGAGAAGGTAGGGCTGTCGCAAAATGCCTGTTGGCGCCGTCTTCAGCGGCTTCACTCGATCGGAATGATCCGCGGGTCCCATAGCGATATAGATATCGGCGCCTTGGGCCTCGATCTCATCGTGTTCGTGATGATTCGCACCCGACATCACTCCAAGGAGTGGAGCGACGGCTTCAGGGCACATGTCGAGAGACTTCCCGAAGTGATCGACTTTTACCGCATCGGCGGAGAATGGGACTACCTGATCAAAGTCGTCACCAGAGGCATGTCCGGCTATGACGCCTTTTATCAGAAGCTCATCACAAATTTCGACCTCGCCACGGTGACGGGCTTTTTTTCGATGGAAGCGATCATCAACAACCGTCCTGTGGATTTGACACGTCTCCGGTGAGCCTCTCGAATTGCGGACTTTCAGGGCCATTTTCGATCGCTTGCGGCTCGAAACGGCTGCGGTGCGCGTCGTTCACGATTAGCGCCGCGTCGTTCATGGACATTTGAAACCGGCATGCTTGTGGCCTCATGCCGCTCCCGCCGATCGGATGCGGCGGGACGACAAGAGGGGGAGATCTGCCGTGAGCTACATCATCAGCACCGCCTATGCGGCGGTCCTTCTCAGCGCCGTCTTCGTGATCGTCCGCTGGGGCAATGTCTACTGCCGCGGGCAAACGCCCGTCGGCATATACACCTTCGTGGCGCTGCTGTTCACGGCTGGTCTCGATATGGGCCTGGTCATGCTCCCCCTGACCGAGTTTCCCACCTATGCGGCCGATAGCGCCTATGGCTTCACCAATCCGCTCGCCATCGAGTTCGGCATGTGGGGACCATTGGTCTGGATGATGTACTTCCTCTCGGCCTTCTATTTCGTGGTGCTCGAACCGCGACTCAAGATCTTCGAGATCGCGGCCGTCAAATGGGTCTACAATCTCACGGTCATCGCGACATGCGCGTTCACCTGCTATCTCTTCCTCACGGCCTTGCCGAGCTATATCGAGGGGATCTCGATGCCGGCGCGCTGGGCTATCGTCGTCGCCGTCATCGCGGCGTCCGTCTATTCGAGCAGCAACGTCAATTTCATGAAATGGCTGGCGGTCACCTCGACATGGATGTTCGTGACCCTGGCTTTCGCGGCCCTTTTGGCAGCCGCCTTTTTCTACAGCAATACAGGCCTCGGCGGGCTCGTATCGAATGTGGGCCTGCTGTCGGACTATTTTGCCAACTTGAACCGCTTCGTCAGTCCGATCACAGAATATCACGAGTTCTACCTCTTCTGGTGGTTCTCCTGGAGCATTATGATCGGCCAGTTCGTTTCCATGTTCGTCGGAGGGCTGAGGACATGGCGGCTGGCGGTTGCCATGATCCTCCTGCCTTCGATCCCCTTGGCGGTGTGGTTCGCGGTGCTTTACATCTATTTCCAGCAGCAGATCGTCATTCCGACGTGGTTGAACTGGTTCATGGTCACGGTCGGCATCATCTTCGTCGTGAATTCGCTCGACTCCCTGATCCGTCTCTACGGACTTAATCTCGGCTGGACGAAATCGCGGCTCGGCGCGAGAGCATACTACCCGCTGCACTTCCTTCTTCAGCTCGGCCTGGTAATGGCCTACCAGTTCACGCCGTTCAGGATCGAATGGGTGGGCGTGATCGTGATCGGCATTTACGCGGCGATCTACGCGCTCATTTTGCGCCACCACGTTCATGTTCGGACGGCATTGAACGAGGCGCGGAGCACGGCCGCCTAAGGCTAGGGCCCTTCCAGGAGAGATTTGCTCGGCCGTGCTTTCGAGCAACTGGTGGAAGAGCGTCAGGTACCCAACTGCGGCGACCAGGCGGAGATACTGAAAAAACTGACGCTGCATTCCTGAATGCCGCGCGTGGCAAGCGACCGGCCGGGACGGAACGCAGCCGTCCGGAGCATTCGCGGGATAACTGTGTGCCGTCCGGTGTCGAGATGCCCGGTTGCGGAGGAACAGGCCTGATTCAAATAAAATTAACCGTGACAGGCATCGGTGACCTTCTTCGTCGATGTTTGCCCCGGTTTGCTCGCATTCAGCTTGCCATGATGGGGGATGGATAAAGCGGGACTCGCCTTTCTGGTGCTCATACTCGTGCTCATCTCTATCGTGATGAGCATACTTGCCGTCGAGCGGGAACCGGAGGCGCCGCCTACCGGGTCGATCATCGCCCCGGCGGTCGGAACCCGTCGTGGCTGCCGGCGGCCCCAAAGAAGCCGAAGGCCATTTGCAAGATAGTTCACTATCCCTCTTGGCTTCCCGGGAGACGTGGATCTGTCAGTTGAAGGTGTGCACTCTGAGTTTCAGGCTGCCGTCTGCCTGTTTCTCAAAGACATGGGTTGCCACCCCAGCCCATGGCTGATCGGCACCTTTGGCGTCTTTGCCCTTGGCCGACCATTTCGCTGTGCCGATCAGCAGGTTGCCCTCGCCTTGCGCCTCGATCAATTCAAGCTTGTGACCCGTCACGCCCATGCCGAAGATTCCGCCAAAGAATTTCTCGACGCCGGCGGGCCCCTTAATCACGTCATGGGTGGCAGGCAAGAATATAGCGTCGTCCGTGTAGAACGCCGCGATGGCTTTTGCGTCCGCATTGTTGAATGCTGCGTCCCACGCCGAGTAGGCGGCCTTTATGTCGTCGCCGGGGTCGGCCTTGGCAGAGGCGAGCGAAAAGAGGCAAATGCCGAACGCGACGAACATGGCAGTCAGAAGTCTAGCCATGGCATCCTCCCAAAAGGATGGCGGCATGGAATATAGATGCCGTCTTACAGAAGAATACGCTCCGATTGTCGGGGTGTTAACCTACCCATTCGGGTGGCGATGATTGGGCTGATTTCGAAGCAGGGTCGCTGGGCCGTCGGCTTCCTTTGTGACCGGATAAGGTCGAAGCCTGCCCCAACGAAGCGCCGCTTATGGCATGCTCGGCGGCGCGATGAACTGGTAGTACGCCCACACCAGGACCAGCCCGGCTATAACGGCAAGCCAGGTAAGCGCCTTCCGCCGCACTGGAGCGACCGCTCTCGGCTGCGGCTTCGATTTCCGTCGCTCAAATTTAATGATCTTGTCGTCGCTCATGTGGTCCTCTTCTCAGCGGTGGACGTAGTATCATACTGTTGCCGGCTCGTTCGAAACAAACATGGACAAATCGTATCCCCAAAAAGGAGCACAGCGTGACCCAGTTATCGGAGGCGGACGTTGCGGCCCGATGGAACGACAATGCCGATCAATGGGCACATGATGTTCGACAGGGTTACGATACCTATCGAGACCTATTCACGCTCCCGGCATTCCTGGCCTTCCTTCCCTCAATCAGCGGCTTGGACGTGATCGACTTCGGCTGCGGCGAAGCTTCCAATACGAGACGGTTCGCCGCAATGGGCGCTCGCATGACCGGCATCGATCTTTCGGAGCAGATGATCTGCCATGCTCGCGCTATTGAAGAGCAGCAGCCGCTCGGCATCCACTACGCGATTAAATCTTATAGCCAGAACACCGGTTTCGAGGATGCCTCCTTCGATGCCGTCGTCTCAACCATGGCATTGATGGATGGGCCGGACTTCCCAGCCGCCATGCGGGAGGCATTCAGGTTGCTGCGCCCCGGCGGGTTTATCGCCTTCAGCATCCTGCACCCCTGTTTCATCACTCCCGGGTTGCGATGGCAGAAGGAGGGCGACGGGAGGGCGACGGGGCTGGTGGTGTCGCGCTATTTCGATCAAACCAATTTCGTCGAGAGATGGCGCTTTGGCGACCGACCGAGCGACGATGACGTCGTGCCGTTTGAGGTGCCACGCTTTCCCCGCACTATCGGCGAATATCTCAACGGCGTCGCTGATGCCGGGTTTCGTATCGTCGAAGTCCGCGAGCCGCAGCCGACGGCGGAGGCATGCGAGCTCGCACCTCGTTTCATCAGATGGCGCGATCTGGCCGCATTCCTGCTCATGATCCGGGCCGAACGTAGTGCGTGACAGGTCACGCGCCCTTGCAATCGGACGGATCGCTAGAGAGCCCAGCTATCCAGCCATTCTCGTTGCCGCAAACGAACTTCGGCGGGGACCTTTGTCAATGCTGGAGAAATCTGGGATGCGTCACAGACGGGATCGAAAGAGGGCCGCTTTGGCGGCACCCCCTTTTGAGTGCTTATGCAAAGATGAAGTCTGCGCTCGAGAAACTGGTAGCGGTGATAACGCCGTTCTGATCGTCAACGAGAACTGAAAACTCGCGTCCACCGGAATCAAAGCCCTTCACCAGCACGTCACCGCCAGCGGTATCGTACGCGTAGATCGTACCTGCCGCGCCAGTATTGGAATACAATTTAACCCCAAGCTTCTCGATGACAAACATGTCGAGACCATCCTGAAAGTCCATCACCGAATCCCGATCAGTCAGTACCGTCGGCCCTCGAAAGACAAAGCGGTCGGCGTCGGCTCCGCCCCAGAGTACGTCCCTTCCCCCATCGCCGGAGATTGTGTCTTCGCCAGCGTCGCCATAGAGGGTGTCATTTCCCGCCCCGCCGACCAGGCGATCATGACCGTTGCCGCCACTCAGATCATCGTCGCCGGCGCCGCCTGTGAGAATGTCATCTCCGTCATCCCCGAACGCCCGATCGTTGCCCGCCCCCACGGAAATTCTGTCATTGCCTCTACCGCCATACGCTTCATCGGTCCCCCCTTCCGAATCCAACACATCATTGCCGTCGCCGCCGTCCAGGTAATTGTCACCGTTACCGCCATCGACGATGTCGTTTCCGCTCCCGCCGTACATACGGTCGTTCCCCGACTGGCCCTTAAGGGCGTCATCGCCGCCTTCGCCATAGATTATATCATTGCCTGCGCCGCCGCTGACCGCCTGCTGCGTCAATTTCCCAGTTGCAGGGTTCACGCGGTTATTGAAGCCGTCATTTCCCGCGCCAGCGAAGATGATGTCGTCACCATCACCAGCATCAATATACTCTTCGCCATTGCCACCGTGGATTACATCGTTACCACGGCCACCCAGAAAGTGGTCATGGCCTTCACCGCCATGCAACGTGTCGTTACCATCTCCACCATCGGAAATGTCGTTTCCTCGTCCGCCAAAGAACGTGTCGTTCCCAGCCCCACCTTTGAATCGATCGTCGCCATCGCCACCTTCGGCATAGTCATTCCCGGCGCCGCCCTCGATATAGTCGTTGCCATCGCCACCGTAGAGTTTATCGTCGCCGAGACCGCCGTAGAGATAGTCGTTGCCGGCGCCGCCCTCGACATTATCGTGGCCATCGCCACCGTAGAGCTTATCATCGCCCTGCCCGCCGTAGAGATAATCGTCGCCTGCATAACCCCAAATCTCGTTGTTGCCAAAAAGACCACGGATGATGTCGGCCAAGCTTGTTCCGCGTAAAAGCATTCTATCCCCTCCGGGTGGGCGACGGCGGAGCGCTCATGACGTAAGTAAGCATAGCGCTACCTGCCAAGTTTCTAAGGCCTCAAACCGAAAGAGACTATTCGGGCGGATGGACTAGACCACTTGGTTGATATGGCCAGTCCTGATTTGCGGACAGAGTCCTATAGCCGCCGACGAGAGCGTAACGGCTCATGAGTTGATGGCGATGTAAGGCTGGGCTCGACTTGCAATGGCCGAGATCTACACGAAAGAAGCGGAAAAAAAGCGCCAAGGCAGCCTCGGAATGCCTTGCGAACAGAATGTAGGTCGCACCTATGACCCCGACCGGTCGCACCTGAACGAGAATCAATGACTTAGAGGGTGGTTTGGCGACCCCTGCAGGACTCGAACCTGCGACAACCTGCTTAGAAGGCAGGTGCTCTATCCAGCTGAGCTAAGGGGCCGTCTAAGCACGTGAGCCTCAATGGGTCCAGGGCTGCATCCGGTTGAAACGGAAATTGTCCGAATAGGAAACATTCTTGCGAGCCGCATCCTTGGGCGCGATCACGCGATACTCGATGCCGTTGCGCTCGGCATAGGCGATCGCCTGCTCAGCACTCTCGAAGGTCAGGCGAACCTGCTGCCGGGTGTCGGCGGAACTCGTGTAGCCCATGATCGGGTCGATCGTGCGCGGTCTTTCCTGATCGAACTCCAGCACCCACAGATGCGTCTTGGCCTTGCCGGACTGCATTGCTGTCTTTGCGGGGCGATAGATCTTCGCGGACATTGTTCTTAACAGCTCCCGTTGACCAAGAGATCAATGTTTTCACGTGATTGGATGGTCGGAGTGGAGAGATTCGAACTCCCGACCCTCTGGTCCCAAACCAGATGCGCTACCAGACTGCGCTACACTCCGCACCACGAAGGCGGAGATACACGCTTCGCCCTGCGGCTGCAACAGCAAATTTCGAGGCTGGCGCGGAGCCGGCGAATGCTTCAGTTCGCCCGCTCCGCTGCCGGAAGTCCCGCGCCTTCGAGCCTGTCGCCGGGGCTGATGCCGAGTCGCTTCACGGTTCCGGCGTTAAGCTCGAGCACGTAGGCCACCGGTTCCCTGGAATCGATAATGGCTTCGGAATGCGGAACCGCGTTCTCATGGATGGTACGGATGACGCCGTCATGCGCGATGAAGAGCATGTCGAGCGGCAGATAGGTGTTCTTCATCCACATCATCACCGGCCGCGTCTCGCCGAAATCGAACAGCATGCCGTGATCCGGCGCCATCTGCCGGCGATACATCAGCCCCTGCTCCCGCTGATCCGGCTGGGTCGCGAGCTCGACGGTAAGGTCATGCGTGCGTCCGCTCGCCGTTATCAGCCGCACCCGCTCCTTTGCAAAGGAAACCTCGGCCATGGCCGAGGCAACGAGCAGCGACAACAAAAAAAGCGCCGTCAGGGCGCTTCTTGCAGCTATGCCGACGACTCCGGGCATCAGTGCGACCGCGTGGTCGGCGTCGGCCCGTCGGGATGGATCTCCGCAGCCATCAGGCCCTTCTCCCCGTCCCCGAAGCGGCAGAGTACCACTTGGCCGGGCCTCAGCTCCGTCAGGCCAAAGCGGCGCAGCGTTTCCATATGCACGAAAATGTCTTCGGTGCCCTCCCCGCGCGTCAGGAAGCCGAATCCCTTGGTTCGGTTGAACCACTTCACGAGCACACGTTCGAGGCCGCTCGTCGGTGTGACTTGAACATGCGTTCTGACCGGTGGCAGCTGGGAGGGGTGAACGGCCGTCGATTGGTCCATCGAGAGGATGCGGAAGGCCTGGTAGCCACGATCCCGCTTCTGAATGAGAGCGACGACCCGGGCACCTTCCAGAACGGTCTGATATCCGTCGCGTCTGAGGCAGGTCACATGCAGCAAAACGTCCTGCATGCCGTTGTCCGGAACGATGAAGCCGAATCCCTTGGCGACGTCGAACCACTTTATGACCCCGGTAATTTCGATGAGATCAAGCGCGTCGTTACCGAATTCGCCATTATGGATGACGTCTTTCGAAGATGTCCTGTCAGCCATTCTCGCAGCCCCTCGTTACGCGCAACACTTCGATACGGTTAACTGATTCTTATGGGCCAGAATAACATCGTCCCGCTGCGCGTGTGCAAGCCCCTCGACATATTTTGACCTGAGACGTTTATAGGCATGCAGCCTTGCGTCTGGCTTGCCGTCGCCTCACTATACGCCATCTTCCACGAAACAGGGACATTCTCCAATGCGGTATCTGCATACGATGGTTCGCGTCAAAGACCTCGACCAGGCTCTTCATTTCTATTGCAAGCTTTTCGGGCTCCAGGAGATTCGCCGATACGACAACGAGAAAGGCCGCTTCACGCTCGTTTTTCTCGCGGCGCCCGGCGATCTCGACCGCGCCAAGGGGGAAGCCGCGCCCTGCCTGGAGCTCACCTATAATTGGGATTCCGAGGAATATGCCGGCGGGCGGAATTTCGGCCACCTCGCCTATGAGGTCGACGACATCTACGCGTTCTGCAGGGATCTGATGGACAACGGCGTTACGATCAATCGCCCGCCGCGCGACGGCCACATGGCCTTCGTCCGGTCGCCGGACGGCATCTCGATCGAGATCCTGCAGAAAGGCGAACACCTGCCGGCTCAGGAACCCTGGGCTTCCATGGCCAATACGGGTGTCTGGTAAGCCTCGCGCAATTGCCACCGGCTAATCGTCAGCCGTCGCCGGTCCTGCCGAGCGGCGCGGCACCGGCGGGCGCAAGAGGATCAATAGAACAGCGGATGATCTTCGGGCCCGGCTATTGCCGGGCTTTCGCTTATATTTTGCGAAGCTGAAATAGGTTGGTGCAGGTTTACAAAACACGCGGCGTTCATTACCTTGCCGCGCAGACGTTGAAACGGGGCTCTGCTTCGTCGTCACTTGCGGGGATAGCCCTATACTTGCCTGACCTTTCCCGTGGGGAGCCTAGCGCCCTCCGCGTGAAATTGTTGTGCCGTTCCGGAGCGTATCCGGAATCGGAACGTGTTGTGTGCGGGGTGCAAAGCAACCCGCATGCACGGAGAGCGGGGAAAAGGCGTTGCAACATCTGGAACCAGGATACAGTCTCCTGACGATCGGACGCGCCGCAGCATTATCCGTATCGCTTCTGGCACTGGCTAGCTGTGTGTCGGCAGTCGCCGACGATGAGACGATCAGCCCGCACAATTCCCAACAGGTGGCGGAAGCAGCGCCGGCCGCATCCGAGGAGACGATGCGGGACGAGCAAGAGGCTGGCGCCGGCGCGACGGCGCAGGTGCCCGACGGTGAAGCGGGCCAGAACAGCGCCGCCATGCAGCCCGGTCTGGCCATGCGGGGCACTGCGCTGCGCGCGACAACATCGAGCATCTACGGGCAATCGCCGCCAGGACCGTCCGCCGAGGCGCGGCCGGACCCAAGCAGCCAGCCGACGGCAGCACCGTCGGCCGTCGCATCGCCGACGATGAATGCCAAGGCCAATAGTCTCTTCAGCAACGGACAGTCCGAGGCTCAACCGGTGATTCAACCGCAACAGGGCGCGGCAGGCGAAGCTCCCGCGACAAACGAAGCGATTGCTGCCGCAACGCCGGCAGCCACCGGCGAAAGCGATACGCCCGCGGCCGTTCCATTGCCTTTAAGCGCGCAGGCCGCATTATCAGGTGCTACGGCGGCCGCCCTGAAGCCGGTCGAAGTCGCCTCGCGAACGCCGGCGAATGCCGCCCAGCCGGCGGGCTCCGACCACGGTGAGAAAGAGACTCAAGAGACGAAGAAGACCTGGAGTCTCGCAAGCCTGTTTGGGCCGAAGCGCAGGGAAAAACAGCGGGCCGAATCGACACGCGCTGTGCCGGCAGGCGAGAAGAAAACGATTACCGCAAGCAATGCGGGACAGCCGCAGGTCGCTTCCCTCGCCTATACGTCACTGCCCGGCGTCAATATGAACCCGCTCTTCAGCATGGAACACGAAGCGCACGAGGCTGACGAGGACGACGCGCCCGTGGAAGTGGCGAACCTCTCGGGCCTTGCCCGACTCACGCCGAGCGGCCTCATCCTGCAAACGGAGAAGGTGGAGACAGGCTGTTTCAAACCGCAGCTTCTCGACATCCTGAAGACGGTGGAAGGTCATTACGGCCGCAAAGTCATGGTCACCTCGGGCCTGCGCGCCATCAAGGTCAACCGCAAGCGCCAGTCCCTTCATACGCGCTGCGAGGCGGCGGACATCCAGGTGGCGGGCGTCAGCAAGTGGGAGCTCGCGAATTTCCTGCGCAACGTTCCCGGCCGGGGCGGCGTCGGCACCTACTGCCATACCAACTCCGTCCATATCGACATCGGTCCCCAGCGCGACTGGAACTGGCGCTGTCGCCGTCGCAAAGGCTGATCGGCGATCGCTCCCTGTTAACAAGGCCCATCGTGATCAGCAGTGATTTTTCCCGGAAAAAATGAAAACTGCCACTTGCGGGAATCCGAAGCCCTCTCTATAAGCCGCCTCGTCTTACAGCGACTTGCGTCTTTTCAGATGCGCAAAGGTTGCTGCAGCAGGCGCCCATCGTCTAGCGGTCTAGGACGCCGCCCTTTCACGGCGGAAACACGGGTTCGATTCCCGTTGGGCGTGCCATTTTCTCTCTTATACTTGTGGATACTTCGCCTTGTATGTGGATGGGACGTCTTTGCTTTGCGTCACCATAGGATCGAGTTGACCTGCGCGGATCTCTTGCCGAAAAAGCAAAATAATCGCCTCTGATCACTTGCATGAATCCGATGCCCTCTCTATAAGCCGCCTTGTCTTACAGCGACTTGCGTCTTTTCAGAGGCGCCAGGCTTGCTGCAGCAGGCGCCCATCGTCTAGCGGTCTAGGACGCCGCCCTTTCACGGCGGAAACACGGGTTCGATTCCCGTTGGGCGTGCCATTCCACCTCTTTTCTATTTCATGTTTTTCATAGTATGGTGCTGATCGTCACCAGCAGGCGCCCATCGTCTAGCGGTCAGGACGCCGCCCTCTCACGGCGGTAACACGGGTTCGAGTCCCGTTGGGCGTACCATTTCCTCACCTTGCGCGCGCAGCATTTCGCTTCCGAACAGCGCTTGCGTCTGCACCCGCTCTTTTCCCAGGAAAAATCGAAATTTACCGCCCGCGGTCTCTTGCGAGAATCCGAAGCGCTCTCTATAAGCCGCCTTGTCTTACAGCGTGTGCGCCTTTCAGACGCACAAAATCGCTGCAGCAGGCGCCCATCGTCTAGCGGTCTAGGACGCCGCCCTTTCACGGCGGAAACACGGGTTCGATTCCCGTTGGGCGTGCCATTCCTCTTCAAAGTCTTTAAGAAAAGTCCGTAAGTCTCTGAGTCCGCTACACCCGTTCGCTCCGCCTCGGCGTTTAATTTGCTTTCGCCGCGTCCGTCACGCGCAGTTGAACCTTGCGTGTCCCCTGCCACAGATCCGCTGACACGGAACCCGCGACATGAACGGTGGCGCCGCGGTTGCCGAGCAGGAAATCGCCGAGCGGCGTCTCCGTCGCGCGGAAGGCGATGCCTTCCATGCGGCTGCCGTCCTGCCCCTCGAGCGTCACCTTCACGTGGTTGGCCCCGACCTGACGGCTATCGCGCAGTCGATGTTGCGGGAAGGCAAAGAGCGGCTGCGGATGGCCGGAGCCATAGGGTCCCGCCTGGTCGAGAAGATCGACGAGGTCGAGCGTCGCCCCGGCCGCTGCCAGTGCGCCATCGACCTTGAGCGTTTGGACGGCGACGAGATCGCGAACGGCAGTTTCGGCGCGCTCTTCGAAGAATTGCCGAAGCTGGCCGAGCTTACCGCGCTCTACCGTCAGCCCGGCGGCCATTGCATGTCCCCCGCCTTTGACCAGCAGGCCGTTGTCGACGGCCGCACGGACGAGCCGCCCCATGTCGAAACCGTTGATCGAACGGCCGGATCCGGTTCCGCGGCCGTTCGGATCGAACGCAATCGCAAAAGCCGGCCGGCGGAATTTCTCCTTGATGCGTGCCGCAATGAGGCCGACGATCCCAGGGTGCCAGTTCTGCCGGGCAGTGACGATCACCGACGCGCCCTCGCCCGTTCCGTATTCCGCCAGCACCTCGGCTTCCGCCTCCGCAAGCATCGCCGCCTCCATCGCCTGGCGATCGCGATTGAGTTCATCGAGCTGGGTGGCGATGATTTCCGCCGCCGCGGCATCGTCGAGGGTCAGCAGACGACTGCCGAGCGCAGCGTCGCCGATTCGCCCGCCGGCATTGATCCGCGGGCCAAGCAGGAAGCCGAGATGATAGGGCGTCACGGGTCCGCCGATCGCCGCCTTGCGCAAGAGTGCGGCGAGACCCGCATTGCCCATGTGCCGCGCGGCAAGCAAGCCCTTGACGACATAGGCCCGGTTCAGGCCTTTGAGCGGAACCACGTCGCAGACGGTCGCAAGCGCCACCAGGTCGAGCAGCGACAGGAGGTCGAAGGATGCCGCGCGCGGGTCGCCCCTGAGGCGGAGCACGCGCAATGTATTGACCAGTACCAGATAGACGACGCCCGCAGCGCAGAGATGGCCCTGCCCCGACAGGTCGTCCTCCCGGTTGGGATTCACCAGGGCGTGACACGGCGGCAGCACCGAGCCGACCTGATGGTGGTCGATGACCACGACATCGGTCCTGCGCTCTGCCGCCACCGCCAGGGCTTCATGGCTCGTCGAGCCACAGTCGACCGTGACGATCAGTTCGGCGCCC
Organism: Sinorhizobium sp. 22678; assembly: GCF_052044265.1. Taxonomy (NCBI): domain Bacteria; kingdom Pseudomonadati; phylum Pseudomonadota; class Alphaproteobacteria; order Hyphomicrobiales; family Rhizobiaceae; genus Sinorhizobium; species Sinorhizobium sp. 22678. The sequence continues at coordinate 134,309 of NZ_JBQEMS010000010.1, forward strand.
CGATCGATCAATTGATCGATCGCCTGCGGGTTCGGACCGTAACCCTCGAAAATGCGGTCGGGAATATAGATCTCGGCGGTGATATCGAAATGCCGCAGGAAACGCGCCATGAGCGCGGACGAGGCCGCACCATCGACATCGTAATCCCCGAAGATCACCACCTTCTCGCGGCGACGAATGGCATCCGCGAGCCGCTCGGCCGCCTTGCGGCCGTCGGTCAGGGTGTCGGGGTCAGGCATCAGTGCGCGCAACGTCGGCTCGAGGAATGCCGAGGCGTCGTCCAGTCCGACGCCGCGCCCGGCAAGCACGCGCGCGATGAGTTCGGAATAGCCGTGGATCTGACTGATGGCCAGGGCACGGTTCTGGCCCGCCTGATCGAGGCGCGATACCCAGCGCTGACCGCTGACCGAGCGTTCAACGCCGAGAAATGCCCGCTGGATCGGATCCGCCAAAACGTCCATCTGTCTACCCGCCCGAAGTCCCTCCGTTCTTAGCGAAGATTTCGGCACTGAAAAACCGGCGTGGGTGCAGTTCGGCCCGCAAGTCGCCGGTCGCAGCGGCTTCTCAACAGATTTGATGAGGACGCGCGGTCACCAGGCCTTCGGACGCTCGATCCTGATAACCTGCGGCTCGCCGACGAGATAGCCCTCGCTCTTGATCGAGACGATCGCTTTGCGGACGGAAGCCTCTGATGTCGCATGCGTGACGAGGATGATCGTCTTCGGCTCGGCCGGGTCGGCATAGTGCTTGGAATGCTGCATGATCGATTCCAGCGAGATGTCGTTTTCCGCCATGTGCTTCGCCACATTGGCGAAGACGCCCGTGCGGTCGACCACTTTCAACCGGATGAAATAGCCGCCCTCATGGCTCTGCATCCGGGCGCGCTTATAGGGCAACAGCGCCTTCGCCGGACGGCCGAATGCCGGCACGTGCTGCGCGCCGGGTCGGCTCTTGGCGATGTCGGCGATATCGCCGAGCACGGCCGATGCGGTCGCGTCCCCGCCAGCGCCCGGGCCCACCATCAGAAGCTCTCCAAGAATGTCGGATTCGATCGCAACCGCATTGGTCACCCCGTCGACCTGCGCGATGACGGTGTCGTGAGGTACCATGGTTGGATGGACGCGCTGCTCTATGCCGCTATCGGTTCGCTGGGCGACTCCGAGAAGCTTGATGCGGTAACCGAGGTCGGAAGCCGCCTGGATATCTTCGATCGAGATGTTGGTGATGCCCTCGAGATAGATGTCGTCGGCAGCAATCGCGGTGCCGAAGGCAAGGCTCGTCAGGATCGAGAGTTTGTGCGCGGTGTCGTTGCCCTCGATGTCGAAGGCCGGATCGGCCTCGGCATAGCCGAGCCGCTGAGCCTCCTTGAGGCATTCCTCGAAGGAGAGACCCTCCCTCTCCATCTTCGTCAGGATGTAATTGCAAGTGCCGTTCATGATGCCGTAGACGCGCGAGATCGTGTTGCCGGTCATCGACTCGCGAAGCGCCTTGATGACGGGAATGCCGCCGGCGACCGCAGCTTCGTAATTCAGAAGTGCGCCATGCTTCTCGGCAATTTCCGCCAGTTCGACACCATGTGCTGCCAGAAGCGCCTTATTGGCGGTCACCACATGGACGCCGCGCGTGAGCGCCGCCTTCACGCAAGAATAGGCCGGGTCTCCGGCGCCGCCCATCAGTTCGACAAAGACGTCGATGTCTGCTTCAGACGCCAGGGAAACTGCGTCGTCGAACCAGGCGATGTCCGAAAGCTTCACGCCCCGATCTTTCGCCCGGTCTCTTGCCGCTACGGCCGTAATCTCGATCGCCCTGCCGCATGTGGTCGCCATCGTCTCATGACGATCCTGGAGAATCCGCACGAGCGAGGCACCGACGGTCCCCAAGCCCGCAATGCCGATTTTGAGGGCATCTGCCATAGCAAGTTCCTAACACGTAGAGGCGCCCCGCCAGACCAGGCGGGGCAATTTGGGTGCGGAAACGGGCACAGCCCGGCTCCTTACCGATGTGCGTTGAGCGAGATGACGTTGTGCATCGTCTCGTCCGCCGAAGAAAGGAAGCGCTTGATATTGCGCGCGGCCTGGCGGATCCGGTGTTCGTTCTCCACCAGAGCGAGACGAACATAGTCGTCTCCCTGCTCGCCGAAGCCGATACCCGGAGCAACGGCGACATCCGCTTTCTCGACGAGAAGCTTGGAGAACTCGAGCGAGCCGAGATGGCGGAACTTCTCGGGGATCTTCGCCCAGGCGAACATCGTCGCCGGCGGCGGCGGAACCTCGAAACCGGCCTTGCCGAAGCTTTCCACCATGACGTCGCGGCGCCGCTTGTAGATGGCGCGTACCTCGGCGATATCGCTGCCGTCACCGTTCAGTGCCTGCGTTGCAGCTACCTGGATCGGGGTGAATGCGCCATAGTCCAGATAGGACTTCACGCGCGTCAGCGCCGCGATCAGTCGCTCGTTGCCGACGGCGAAGCCCATGCGCCAGCCGGGCATGGAGAAGGTCTTCGACATCGACGTGAATTCGACGGTCACATCGGTTGCACCCGGCACTTCCAGAACCGAAGGCGGCGGCGCGTCGTCGAAGTAGATTTCCGAATAGGCGAGATCCGACAGCACGATGATGTCGTGCTTCTTCGCAAAGGCGATGACATCCTTGTAGAAATCGAGCGTGGCGACCTGCGCCGTCGGATTGGACGGGTAGTTGAGGATCAGCGCCAGCGGCTTCGGGATCGAGTGCCGGACCGCACGCTCGAGCGGCGGGAAAAAGCTCTCGTCCGGCTCGACCGAAATCGAGCGGATGACGCCGCCTGCCATCAGGAATCCGAAGGCGTGAATCGGATAGGTCGGATTCGGGCAGAGGACGACGTCGCCGGGTGCGGTGATGGCCTGCGCCATGTTGGCGAAGCCTTCCTTGGAGCCGAGGGTCGCGACGACCTGCGTCTCGGGATTGAGCTTGACGCCGAAGCGGCGTGCATAATAGGCGGCCTGCGCACGGCGCAGCCCGGGAATGCCCTTCGACGACGAATAACGATGCGTCCGCGGGTCCTGGACGACTTCGCACAGCTTGTCCACGATTGACTGCGGGGTCGGAAGATCCGGATTGCCCATGCCGAGGTCGATGATGTCAGCACCGGCCGCTCGCGCGCTCGCTTTCAAACGGTTGACCTGTTCGAAAACGTAGGGCGGCAAACGCCGGACTTTATGAAACTCTTCCATCTCCAGACCTCATTTGGCGCGCGTCTTTGCAGCCCTTGGGCTCTTCGCTCGACATGCGCGGGGTGAACGGCCGCCATCGCGGCCATTCAACGCTTTGCGGCCAAAACACGAGAAAGGCAAGCGCTAATTCTCGATCTGTTTCAGCGTGTCGGCACCGTGCTGCTCGGCCAAAAGCTGCAATTCCTTCAGGCGACGCCGGTACTCGGCTTCGGAGATCGCGCCGGACCGGCGCTGCCCGGCAAGTGCGGTCAACTGCCCCTGCATGTTCAGCGCCTCCTCATTGGTCATCTGCTGCATGGCGGCGGGCTTTTGACCGTAAACCGAAGGATAGGTGGCAAGGTCCGCCGTCGAATTGCAGCCCGCGAGCACGCCTGCGAGAATCAGTGCGGACATCCAAGAAAGCGAACGCTGTTTTCCGACGGCAAGCATGCTGGCGATGACCTCTGTTTCTGCGGCGCAACGATGCGCTACAGCGCCGCGCGTCTCCCGGGACGCACAAAGGTCGCTGTAGCACTTTGATCTGCTGCATGTTTTTGTCCTTCGACCGGCTACGATCACGGGAACATGCAGTAGCCCTTGTAATCATTTTCGGGCAGAATGTAAAAATACAAAACAAACAAGATGCTGTGGAGGACGCCGGGTGACAGCAGAGAAGGCTGAGGGCGCTACGGGCTTTGCCGGCTTCGACCCGAAATCTGTCGAGCCCTACATCGTCAAGGATCCCGAAAGCCTGGCCATCAACATGGCTCGTGCGGCAGAGCAGCTCGGAAAAGCCGCTTCTGCATGGCTCGCCCCGCGCGAAGCGGGCGAGAAGACCGATAGTTTCGCCGAGCCCGTCTCCGATATGGTCAAGACGCTTTCCAAGGTCTCGGAATACTGGCTCTCCGACCCCCGGCGGACACTCGAAGCCCAGACTCATCTTCTCGGCAGCTTCTTCGATATGTGGTCGCGGACGCTCCACCGCATGGCCGGCGAGGCCGTGGAGGACCCGGCTAACCTTCAGCGCAACGACAAGCGCTTCGCCGACGAAGACTGGGTGAAGAATCCGTTTTTCGACTTCATCCGCCAGGCCTATTTCGTCACCTCCGACTGGGCGGAGCGCATGGTGAAGGACGCCGAGGGCCTTGACGATCATACCCGCCACAAGGCGGCCTTCTACGTTCGCCAGATTGCCAGCGCTCTTTCCCCGACCAACTTCATCACGACCAACCCGCAGCTCTATCGCGAAACGGTGGCTTCGAGCGGCGCCAATCTCGTGAAAGGCATGCAGATGTTGGCGGAAGACATAGCCGCCGGGCGGGGCGAGCTTCGGCTCCGCCAGACGGACACCAGCAAGTTCGCCATCGGAGAGAACATCGCGATCACTCCGGGCAAGGTGATCGCGCAGAACGATGTCTGCCAGGTGCTGCAATACGAGGCGAGCACCGAGACCGTGCTGAAGCGGCCGTTGCTCATTTGCCCGCCCTGGATCAACAAATTCTACGTGCTGGACCTGAACCCGGAGAAGTCCTTCATCAAATGGGCAGTCGACCAGGGCCACACGGTCTTCGTCATCTCCTGGGTAAACCCGGACGAACGCCATGCCTCCAAGGACTGGGAAGCCTATGCACGCGAAGGGATCGGTTTCGCGCTGGATATTATCGAGCAGGCAACCGGCGAGCGTGAAGTCAATTCTATCGGCTATTGCGTCGGCGGGACGCTGCTCGCCGCCACCCTGGCGCTCCATGCCGCGGAAGGCGACGACCGCATTCGCTCCGCGACGCTCTTCACCACGCAGGTGGATTTCACCTACGCCGGCGATCTCAAGGTCTTCGTGGACGACGACCAGATCCGCCACCTCGAAGCCAACATGAGCGCCACCGGCTACCTCGAAGGCTCGAAGATGGCGTCGGCCTTCAACATGCTCCGGGCTTCGGAACTGATCTGGCCCTATTTCGTCAACAATTACCTCAAGGGCCAGGATCCCCTGCCCTTCGACCTGCTCTACTGGAACTCCGATTCGACGCGAATGCCCGCGGCCAACCACTCTTTCTATTTGCGCAACTGCTATCTCGAGAACAGGCTCTCCAAGGGCGAGATGGTGCTTGCCGGCCGCCGCGTCTCCCTCGGCGACGTAAAGATTCCGATCTACAATCTCGCGACGAAGGAGGACCACATCGCGCCGGCAAAGTCGGTTTTCCTCGGCAGCAGCAGCTTCGGCGGCAAGGTGACCTTCGTGCTCTCCGGCTCCGGGCACATCGCCGGTGTCGTCAACCCTCCCGCCCGAAGCAAGTATCAATACTGGACGGGAGGCGCGCCGAAAGGCGACCTCGAGACCTGGATGGGTAAGGCGAAGGAAACGGCCGGGTCGTGGTGGCCGCATTGGCAGGGCTGGGTCGAACGGCTCGACAAACGGAGGATCCCGGCGCGCAAGGCCGGAGGTCCGCTTAATTCCATCGAGGAAGCGCCCGGCTCCTACGTGCGCGTGCGCGCCTGACCGCAGAGAGTGCAATCCCCTTGAATTTCCCTCGCCCGCTCGTCCCTGCGACGCTTGTGCAGCGTTACAAACGCTTCCTCTTCGACGCTATTCTAGCCGATGGAACGGCAATCACGGGTTCATGCCCGAATACCGGCTCGATGCGTGGCCTGACCACACCGGGCTCGCCGGTCTGGCTCTCGGAACACGACAGTCCGACGCGCAAGTATCGCCACATGCTGGAGATCGTCGAGGCGGACGGCACGCTGGTCGGCATCAACACCGGATTGCCGAACCGGATCGGCGAAGAGGCGATCATGGCCGGACAGGTGGGCGATCTTCACACCTACGGCACGCTCCGGCGCGAGCAGAGATACGGCCGCAACTCCAGGATAGATATTCTGCTTAGTGATGCGGAAAAGGGCCTCGCCTATGTCGAGGTGAAGAACGTCCATTTCAGCCGCGTCCGCGGTCTCGCCGAATTCCCGGACAGCCCGACCCAACGCGGTGCGAAACATCTCGAGGAACTGGGCGATATGGTCGAGGCGGGACACCGCGCGATCATGCTCTATCTTATCCAGAGAGGCGATTGCAGTCGCTTCCGCATATGCCGTGAGCTCGACCCGGTCTATGCTCGTGCTTTCGAAAGGGCGAGCGCACGCGGCGTCGAGGCCTATGCGGTCAAATGCGCGGTATCGCCGGCGCAAATCCTGGCGGCAGGACCGATCGTAGTGGACGAACCGGTCCCTGCTGTTTTATGAAAATCGCCTGAAACAACGGAAATCTGGAATGGTAACTTACATCGAGGCCGACGCGGCTCCCTACAAGAACACCGGTGTCATTCGACTTTACGGGCCGGAGGGGTTTGAAGGCATGCGCAAGGCCTGTCAGGTGACCGCGCGCTGCCTCGACGAGCTCGTGGCGCGCGTGAGCCCGGGCGTGACCACGGACGAGATCGACCGCTTCGTCTTCGAGTTCGGCATGGACCACGGCGCGCTCCCTGCAACCCTCAACTATCGCGGCTACACGAAATCCTCCTGCACCTCGATCAATCACGTGGTCTGTCACGGCATCCCCAACGACAAGCCGCTGCGCGAAGGGGACATCGTCAACATCGACGTGACCTATGTGGTCGATGGGTGGCACGGCGATTCAAGCCGGATGTATCCCGTCGGAGAGATAAAGCGTGCCGCCGAGCGCCTGCTGGACGTAACGCATGAATGCCTGATGCGCGGCATAGCGGCGGTTCGCCCGGGCGCGCGCACGGGGGCAATCGGCGAGGCGATCCAGGCCTATGCGGAAGCCGAGCGTTGTTCGGTGGTTCGCGACTTCTGCGGTCACGGCGTCGGCCGGCTCTTTCACGACGCGCCCAATATCCTTCACTATGGCAGCGCCAATGACGGGCCGGAGCTCAAGGAAGGCATGATCTTCACGATCGAACCGATGATCAATCTTGGCCGCCCGCATGTGAAGGTCCTCTCGGACGGATGGACGGCGGTTACGCGCGATCGATCCCTGTCGGCCCAATATGAACACACGGTGGGCGTCACGGCGGACGGCTGCGAGATATTCACGCTCTCACCGGCCGGCCTCTTCAAGCCCGGCATTCACGTCGCGGGCGACGCGTGACGAAGACCCCGCCCGCCGAACCCGACGACCTTTTCGACGCCGCGGACGAACGCCGGTTTTTCCAGCAGAAGCCGCCCCGCGAGAGCCACGCAACCGCGCCGGCGCCGGCAACCGATACGCACTATCACGGCCATCGGGACCGCCTGAGAGCCCGCTACCGCCAACACGGGGATGCGGCGCTGGCGGATTACGAACTCCTCGAGCTCATCCTCTTCCGCCTCATACCCCGCCGCGATACCAAGCCGATCGCCAAGGCGCTGCTCGACCGCTTCGGCACGCTGGCTGGCGTCTTCGGCGCTCCCTTGCACCTCCTTCAGGAAGTCAAAGGCGTCGGAGAGTCCGTCGCGCTCGATCTCAAGCTCGTCGCGACCGCCAGCCACCGCATGCTCAGGAGCGAATTGCGCAACAAACAGGTTCTGTCCTCCTGGAGCGCCGTGATCGACTATTGCCACGCGGCGATGGCGCATGAGACGAAGGAGCAGTTCCGCATCCTTTTCCTCGACAAGCGCAACACGCTGATCGCCGACGAGGTTCAGCAGCAAGGAACGATCGACCACACGCCCGTATATCCCCGCGAGGTGGTCAGGCGCGCTTTAGAGCTTTCCGCTACCGCCTTGATTTTAGTGCACAACCATCCCACTCGCACTTTTTCACTCACGCACAATCACGCTTCTACCCATTGAATCATATATATTTTCTGGCTTGTCGTAACGCCGGATACGATGGCATATTGGGGTCGGTTTTCGGAGGGATCGAGCACCCTTCTGACCCCAGTCGGCGACCCCACAATCCCGTCTGGCGACCCCACCTCAAAGTCGATGGGAGAGCCCAGTGCCTAGCCTTACGGATGGAGAAATACGCCGCGCTCTGAAACAGGTTGAACAGAGCGGAAAGCAGCTGAGCCTCGTCGATGGTGAAGGCCACGGCACCGGCCGACTCGTCCTGGTTATGAAGCCGATGCCAACCCGCGTCACCGCTGACTGGATGGCCCAGCAATGGCGCGATCAGAAACGGATCAAGAAAAAACTAGGATCTTATCCGGCAATGACTCTGAGCGAGGCACGGAAGGTTTTCGATCGTGACTTCGCCCATATGATCCAGAAGGGCCGCAGCATCAAGATCGCTGGCGATACTCGGCCCGGTACGGTGGCTGATCTCTTCGAAGCTTATGTCGCATATCTGAAAGATTCCGGAAAATCGTCTTGGAGGCAGGCTGAAAAGGGTCTTAACAAGATTGCTGACACCCTCGGTCGCAATCGCCCCGCTCGCGACATCGAACCGGACGAAGTCACCGAACTCATCCGCCCCATCTACGAACGCGGGAAACGATCGATGGCGGATCATGTCCGAAGCCACATCCGCTCCGCCTACAGCTGGGGCATGAAATCCGAACATGATTATCGCGCAGCCTCGGCCCGGCGCTTCCGGCTCGTCTACAATCCCGCGGCCGGCATTCCGACCGAACCAAAAAACGTCGGCACTCGCTGGCTCGATGAGGAGGAATTCCTGAGGCTCTACCGCTGGCTCGAATGCCCTGATACGCCAGTTCATCCGCCTTACACCCGCGCTGTAAGAATTCTTATGTTGACTGGACAACGCGTCGAGGAGATCGCGCGACTGCATGTCGATCAGTGGGATGCCAGGGAACGCATCATCGATTGGTCTAAGACGAAGAACGGGAAACCGCATGCCATTCCAGTTCCCGAGATCGCAGCCGAACTCATCGAGTCGATCAAGCCCAACGCCCACGGGTGGTTCTTCCCTTCCGCGATGGATCCGTCCAAGCCGGTTAGCCACGGAACGCTTTACTCATTCATGTGGCGCCAGCGGAATCGAGAAGTCATCCCCCTCGTTACCAATCGCGACCTGCGCCGGACCTGGAAGACGCTTGCCGGGAAGGCTGGGCTGTCGAAGGAGATCCGCGATCGAATTCAGAACCACACACTCCAGGACGTGAGCTCCAAGAACTATGATCGGTGGAACTACATGCCGGAGAAGCGCGCTGCGATGAAAAAATGGAACGCCTTCGTTAGAACGCTGCTAAGCAAGAAGCGCTCTAAACCAGTCGCTTGATACAAGGTGCTCAGTTCCGCCCGAATTCCGGCCATGACCAGGTGACCAAGACCGCAAAAGATTGGTCGAAGTTGCAGGATTCGATATCCCACTGCCGTCCTCTCTGCGTGGACTCGAATGACCAGGAAATCTCGATCCATGTCGCATAGCTACTTCGATCGTAGTCGAACATAACGGGATTACAACACGATCGAGTCGTCCGTCGTTGTGCGTTAGACTCCGCCCGCGTAGGGCGGACTGGCAATTCGACAACTCTTAATATGCGTCCTATAGTTGCAGGATGCAGCGAATGGGCACCGAACTCATCCTCAGCGCTCACGATCTGGTCGGGCATCTGAACTGCCGTCATCTCACCGAGCTGGACCTTCGAGTCACGGAAGGTTCGCTCGCAAAGCCGGCCCGTTGGGATCCGCTCCTCGAAACCCTCAAGGAGCGAGGGCTGAAGCACGAGCACGAGTTCCTCGAGCACCTGAAAGCGCAAGGCTTCGAGGCAGCAGCGATTGCAGGCGTCGACGTTACGGACGCGAGTATCGCGGCCACGATGGAAGCGATGCACGCCGGTCGTCAGGTCATAGTACAGGCCGCACTTCGCGATGGCCGCTGGATCGGGCGGGCGGACGTACTGCGTCGGGTCGAAATGCCGAGCTTGCTTGGACAGTGGTCTTACGAAATTATCGATACCAAGCTTGCCCGCGAGACCAAGGGCGGGACAGTGCTTCAGTTGAGCCTCTACGCAGATCTTCTGAAAGCGATGCAAGGCGTCGCACCAGAGTTCGTGCATGTCGTGGTGCCCTGGTCCGACTTCGCGCCCCAGACCTTCCGCGTCGCTGACTACGCCGCGTTTTTCAGAAAGGTGCGGAAGGCTACCGAAGAGGCGACGGCTTCAGGACGCGCCGATCATTACCCGGACCCGGTGGAGCATTGCGACATCTGCAGGTGGGCGGAACAGTGCGACACTCGACGTCGAAGGGACGACCATCTATGCCTCGTGGCGAATATCTCCAAGACGCAGATCACCGAACTGCGTAATCATGGAGTGGCTACGACGAAAGCGCTGGCCGAGCTTCGTTCCCCGATGCCCTGGAAACCAGACCGCGGTTCTCCTGCGAGCTTCGAAAAGGCGAGCGCGCAAGCACGGATACAGGTGCAGGCCCGGGAAGCCGGCGAAACGCGATACGAGCTCCTCGACGTGATCCCCGGCACCGGGCTCTGTCGACTGCCTGAACCGGCAGCCGGCGACATCTTCTTCGACATCGAAGGCGATCCGTTCATCGGGGAACACGGGCTCGAGTACCTGTTCGGTTATCACTACCGCGACGAGGATAACCAGGTTGTCCGCGTTGCGGATTGGGCACTTGACCGAAGTTCCGAGAAGGCCGCCTTCGAGCGCTTCGTGGACTTCGTCACCGAGCGCCGCAGGCGATTCCCCGACCTGCACATCTATCACTTTGCGCCGTATGAGCCTGGCACGTTGAAGCGTCTCATGGGCCGATACGCCACGCGCGAAGCCGAGGTGGACAACCTGCTGCGCGGCAATGTCCTGGTCGACCTCTATGATGTCCTGCGCAATGCTCTACGGGCGAGCGTTGAAAGCTATTCGATCAAGAAGCTCGAGCCTTTCTACGGATTCGGTCGATCCACACCGCTAAGGGAAGCGAACGTTGCCCTCTCCGCGCTGCAAGTGGCGCTGGAACTCGATGACGCCCCATCGATCACGGACGCTACCAAGGCGGTGGTGGCGGCCTACAACGATGACGATTGCCGGTCGACCGAAGCCCTGCGGGACTGGCTCGAACGGCTCCGTGAGGAAGCGATCACCTCGGGCGCCGTTATCGACCGCCCAGTTGCTGAGGAAGACCGGCCAAGCGAGAGCGTTTCCGAGCGCGACGCGCGCGTCGGTGAACTTATCGAACGGCTGACACACAATGTTCCTGCCGACGTGGCGGAAAGGACAGCCGCAGAACATGGCAGGTGGATCCTCGCCCATAGCCTGGATTGGCACCGCCGCGAGGCGAAAGCAGGCTGGTGGGAATACTTCCGGCTTAGCGTTCTGACCGCGGAGGACCTCATCGACGAAAAAGCCGGGTTGGGCGGGCTAAGGTTTATCGGCACAGTAGAGAAGACAAAAAGCGGTATTCCGACCGACCGATACGAGTTTGAACTGCAGGATACAGAAATCCGGGACGACGACGAACTCCGCACGATCGGCGGAGACTCGTTCGGAAAAGTCGTCGCGGTCTCCCAGGATGCCCGCACCATCGACGTGAAGAAGACTTCGAAGACGGCAGGTCTCCATCCCACAGGCGTGTTTGCCCACACTCTGATCCGGACGCCTGAGCAGGAAAACTCACTGTTACGACTAGGCGAGTATGTGGCCGACCACGGCATAGACGGGAGCGGCTTATACCAGGCCGCGCGCGACCTCCTTATGCGTCATCTCCCTGGCCCAGCTGGGCCGCTGCACGTCGATGGCGAGGACACCCTTGCGTGCGCCGTCCGGGTCGCGCCACTGCTGCAAGGCGGGGTGCTTCCGATCCAGGGGCCGCCTGGGACAGGGAAGTCTTTTACGGCGGCGCACATGATCTGCACCCTCGTCAAACAGGGAAAGCGGGTCGGGATCACCGCCAACAGCCACAAAGTCATCCGCAACCTGATCGACAAGACGATCGAGGTCGCGAAAAAAGACGGAATCAAGATCCAATCGGGTCAGAAGCTCTCTTCGAAGGCTGAGGACACCGACGATATCCGGTTCTATAGGGACAATGCGCAGGCAGTGTCGGCGATGGCGACCGGCGATGTTCAGCTGATGGGGGCGACATCCTTTTTCTGGGCCCGCGAGGATGCCGCCGGCAGCGTTGACGTGCTGTTCGTGGACGAAGCTGCGCAGATGTCGCTTGCGAATGTGCTGGCAGTCTCGCAGGCTGGGCCGACACTCGTCCTCCTTGGCGATCCGCAACAACTGGAACAGCCCACCCAAGGTACTCACCCGGACGGAACAGGTGTATCAGCGCTTGACCACCTTCTGCGGGGCCAGAAGACGATCTCGCCCGAACAGGGTCTTTTCCTCGAGGAGACGTGGCGGCTCCACCCCGACATCACCGCCTTCAACTCGGAACTGTTCTACGAGAGCAAGCTCCAGTCAGAGAAGGCGTGCAGAGTCCAGGCCATCGCCTCCACCGGGCCGTTTACAGGAACGGGCCTGCGCTATGTCCCTGTCCTTCATTCCGGCAACCAGTCGCGCTCCATCGAAGAGGCAGTGGTGGTCGAACAAATTGTAGGATCGCTGCTCGGTTCGGAAGCGCGTTGGACGGACCGCAAGGGTGCCATCAAGCCTCTAGCTTTAGAGGACATCATTATCATCGCCCCTTACAACGCGCAGGTATTCGAAATCCAAAAACGCCTCCCCAACGCCCATGTCGGGACGGTCGACAAATTTCAGGGCCAGGAGGCCCCGATCGCGATCTACTCCATGGCCACGTCCAGCCATGCGGACGCGCCGCGCGGCATGGAGTTTCTTTATAGTTCCAACCGTTTGAACGTCGCGGTTAGCCGCGCGAAGTGCATGGCCATCCTTGTCGCGTCGCCACAGGTTTTCGAGGCTGAATGCAAGACGCCGCGCCAGATGCAGTTGGCCAATGCGTTCTGCCGGTATCTTGAGATGGCGGAAACGATCGAACTCTGACCAAGTGGTGCGCTCGCAGGCGGGTAGTGCTCCTGGGGGACACGGCGCTCAGCCGATCCAAATCGAGAGAATGCCGATGATGCGCCCAAAAACTTGGCCGCTGCCCGACCACGGGTCTACCGCGAAGCGGCGGCTGCAATCGACGGAAGCGAACCGATTTCCAGCCTTTCCCGGATTGTCACAAGCGATATGAGGTCCCACGACAGGAAGTGATCAAAGCGAGCGACGTTGGGCTTTGAAACCCGGGCGACTAATTCGGCTTCGTTCGGGCCCGCGCCGTTGGCCAGACCACGAACGAATTCCTCCACGCCCTCGACATCGCATCCCTGCAGCTCTATGGCGTGTGCCAGCTGCGTCGTCTGGAAATCCTTTGCCTGGAACGCGACCGACAGCGTGCTCAGTTTTCTCGTGCCGACCCATGGGAAAACCAGGACGCCATCCCCGAAGCCTATGATCGAGCGCCGATCGAGTCCAAGCTCGATGAACGCGTCACGCGCGCTTTCGAGCATCCTTGACGCCGTCCGGTCGACGTAAGGATACGTCTCCCTGGAACCCAGAATTCGCCTCATGGTCGAGACGATGTGGTCGTGGATGCTACCGCCCTGCCCTGAAAAATACGGCGGCTTTCCGCCGCGGGAGGGCCTCACGGTTATGATCCTTGCCGCGTCGTCGATTTCCAGAACCTTCCATCGACGTCCGGCGAAGATCAGGGTCTCCCCGGGCACAAGCGGAGAATCCAGAGGATAGCTTCCCAGCGTGCGGGTCTCATGAACAATGCGGTATTCGCGTTCTGTCGCGAACACCGGATAGAACTCGTGCGACTCGGTGATCTTCTCACCGTTCTCCCCGATCATGAGCAAGCCTTCGGGTGACTGTTCGATGAGCCTGTTATCCGGCGACGCCATGCACCGTAACAGATCGGCGAACAGCGACCGATCGACGGCCTTGCACTACGCGATGGCAGTCGGCGCAAAGGCACTGAAGATCGCTCAATTTGGTTCTGCCGCCCTCCCCCATGTCGCCAATGCGGGTTTGGCTGTGGTGAACTTCGATACAAGCCTCACCAACTGGTGCCCCGAAGACTTCGATTGGATCCAGGCCGCATCGCTCGCAGTACAACCGTCCATGGCGACGGATAAAGCTCACCTTCTTCGCGCGCGACAAGCCAGGAGCCCGCTCGCGTTTGAGATGCATGAGGAGTTTGGGCCGCCCTTCGGCCCACTCCCGATCATCGTTCGACACCGGCACGGATGAATTGTTCACTGGCGCACCCCGCCGGGCGATCTCGAAACCAGCAGCCTGAAGCGTCCGATGGCAGCGACTTGCAATGCCTCCGGTGAAATGCTCAGGCAAGATCTCTCGTCCGAGAGCAAGCTTGGCCGCTAAGCCAAAGACGGCCTTTGGTGGCAGACGGATGCCGTCGTCCGCAATCAGATCAAAATCTCGAGCTTCTCCGAATGGATGAACGTCCTGATTGACTGCCAGCCACTGTACAGCCTCCCAAACGTGTTCAGCGGTTATCGCGTCCAGCAGTTGCGCAGGCAGCCGTCCATGAGCTCGTGGAAGCATCGGAACTTCCTTAAGCCCAAGAACAAACGCCAGCTCTTCGGCCGATGTGACACCACCAAGCCGAACCCGAACCTTCTTCACTCGGCTACCGCCGTATGGCGCATCAGCGGGGCGTCCGAAAGACTGCATGCGGGCTGACATAACCCGAAATTGTCCAAGCGGATCACTTGTAAGGTCCTCTCCATCAAGAATGATTCGCTGTTCACGAGGAAGGTGAAGCACTTCATCGCTGTCGATCCAGGCACCGTCGAGACGCAGGCCCGCGTTCGCGATACGCTGAAGAAGCAGGCGCAGTGCAGGTCCGTAATCTAAATTTCGCGCACCCGGCTGTCCGCGCTTTCCTCCGCGGCTATGGAAAACGAACTCGACCCCTTCTAGTTCAAGGTGCGCATCGAGTGGGGCACCGTCGTCTTTCAAGACCTGATAAGTCATAACCGCTCGCATCAAAATATATCCACCGGATTCTAACGGGGGCGTAGCAAACATCCTCGTTTCCAGGAACCGGCTGCAAGATTTTCGAAAGTCCCATTAACGTGTCTTTGATCTACGACACCCGAAGCAAGGTTTACTATTCAACGCGACGGACGGTTGCGGGGAGATGGTGCTTGCGGGAGTGGGAACCATCTCGCAGCTTCGGGCACCTTGTCAATCGGCGCTGAATTTTGACCCCGCATCGACATCCAATACGTGATGGATTGACTCAAAAGACGATCTTAGAAAGAGGGCTTGCGCCATGGCGGTCTAGGCGCCGTCCTCGCCGAGGTCGCTCGCCTGCCCATGACCTACGCGCTTACACAGCTGTTCTCCTTGTCTTGATTTGACCATGGCGTCGACCGGACATCGACGGGGTACCTAGCGACTCCCGTCCCCCGCGCCGAAACCGCACATGCGATCTGGAGGACTGCTAAATCGCGACTCCAGCTCCGGGAACCGCGCGCCCATCCAATCGACGGCCTCCTCGAGCGTTTCCGGCGCGCTGGCAAACCGTCTTCGTAAGCCGGAAAGAAGGACTTTGGTCGCTTTGCCACTAGCGGTCGGGTACTTAAGTACTTCTATTAAGCTCGTCACGTGCTGGGCCGCGGACTTTTTGTGGAGAAGCTCATCAATGACTTCCGCCCAATGTGTGGCTTCAAACTCATCGTTGGACTTCAAAGTCCAGTAGACCTCCTCAAAATCATCACCAGTCCTTGAAAGGTTTTCACACGCAAAAATGAGCACCTTTGATAACTGCTCATCTGATAGTCTAGACGCGAGCACCTTGAGGACCTCAATGAGAGCGAAGCGTTGATCCGATTTCGCCTGACGTTTCCTGAGAAAGTCATCGATTTTTTTTATAGCCACGAGGAGGCGGTCAACTATGACTTTGGTCTGCTCAGCCGTCGTTTTGGTAGGAAGTATTCCGACTGCTTCGATAAGGACTCTCATTTGCTTGTTATCCGCACCGGTAATGGCGGCTAGGCGCGGGTTCAGTACTTTGGAGGTCTGTTCCGTCGTTAGGGCCCCGGCCAAGGAAGCCAACCCTCCGATCAGTGATCGAGACGCAGTTCCGTTTGGAATGGTTTCCATCACCGGAAGAAAGCGCTCGAGAATGATTTCGGCCTGCCTGGAGGTTGGCTTGGCGTCAAGGATAGCCATCGCTTCAGCCTGGACAGCGAGATCATGAGGATAGCTTGCGGCTTGGATTTCCCTGATTAACGAGTCAAATGCTACTGTTTCCTGCTCGGAATTGAGTTTAAATGGTAGCTCCTTAATCGTTTTGATAAGTGCATGAAGGTCATATGGTTCCTTATTAACTTTGACCACGCTCAGAAGTCTATCAACAATACTCGCGGCCGGTCGCGGCTGCAAACGCGGATACAGCTGGACTATAACTCCGGCAAAGTCGGCGTCTATCCGGACAGCTCCAAGCAGAGAATCAATGACCATCTCGCTCTGTGTATCAGAGAGCTGGGTCTGAAGCGCAAGGATGCTGTCAACAATTAAGCTAAGTCGAGGAGCCGATAACTGGTTTTTGATCCTCGGCTCTTCCTGAATCTCCTGAGTTTCGTCCTGTAAAGCTTCAATGAGGCGATCAAGAATATTGGGTACCTCGCTAGACTTGAGCCTGAGCGCCACTGACTGTACCGCGCGGCCGAGCGCCAAGCGCTCCGAATCACGATCAAGCCTTGCAACTCTCAACGCAGAAACAAAGGAGTCGAAAATATTGGTAGCCTGTTCAGGCGTAAGTTTGACAGGTAGGGACCCGATCGCATCCATCAACTGGGCCAAGCGGGCGGGGCGATCGTCGTGATGGGCTTCGTCGTTGCTCTCGACAGCGGCGAAAAGTCGGCTGAGAACGACCTCGGTTGTCGATGGGCCCATTTGCTCAGGCAGTCCCGTAAGCGCCCTGACGATCGCGAGATTCTCATCGATATCGGTCGCGACTTGTAATGCGCTCAGCAGCGCTTCCCTGGCAATCCGAGCCTCGTCGGACCGCAGGCGAGATGACAGGCCTTCCAGGAGCCTTGAAAGTTCAACGCGCCGCCTGGAATCGGTTTGCGCCTCTATGGCTTCCAATAGGGAGGCCATTGTGGACGCCGCTTCATCAGGTGCCAATCTGGGTGCAAGAGCCGCAACGACATTAAGGTGGCCATGCCATTGTGACGGATCAACAGGCTGTTGAAGGGCGGTAGTGGTGCTGGCCACGTATTTCGCGGCTTGCTGTGGTGTAAGCTTTGGACCTAGGGCCGTAATCGCCCTGCGGAATTCAAGCTCAATAGGTATCGAGTCAAATAGCGCTACTGCTCGCTCGGGCGGCAGACGCGGAGCAAACACCGTAAACAAGTCAACAAGCGAATCCCGCTTGTCGGTGGGTGCCCGCATGGCCTTTAAGATTGCATCAAGGACGATACTCGCCTGTTCCTCATCGATTTGCAGCGGCACCTTTCGCGCAACAGTCGCGAGGCCGCGCACCTGATCTGGATCTAACGGTGCACGAATCGTCTCGACAATACTATCCACGGAGACCTTCGCTTTCGGAGACTTCCCCAGCCCAGCCGTCCGCGCAATCAGCTCCGTTCTTGCGCCAACTTTTCTGATATTGCTGTCCCGCTTGAGTTGCGACCAAAATTCCTGAAATAGCGGCGGGTCTGACGCTGCGATCGTCCAAAGCGCATCGGTCTCGCCGGGACGCAGTTCAACGGTGGAGAACTGCAACTTGTTCCAGAGTGCGGTTGCGGCGGCTTCTCGTGCGGAAAGCCTGTACAGGTAGAAGCCAAGTGTCGCACCGGCTATCAGTCCGGAAACCAAAACCACGGCCGCCGCCACGGCACGATTGCGATGCCGCCGCTGGCGTACAGCTTCACCTGTAATCTGATCAAGACTCACCCCTCGAACCGCCGCAGCTACCTGAGCTAGCCCGCTCGTGAACACGGGAAGCTGTAGATCGACAGGATCGTTCTCGGCCAAGCCGCGAAGGTCGACGTACAGCGGAAGCGAATTCAATCGCTCAAGGATCTCTCTGGGGATGCAGTCCGTCGCAGCCGGATCCAGTCGCTGGTGATCATCTGTTGGCGCGATCTTGCCAGCGAGAATAACGAAGATCAGTTTCTCTGGCCCACGATGGTCGAGCCACCAGTTCAACTCTCGGCGCACCCATCTCGAAGCCGCCGCCTCCGGCGAGGCCAGGTAGACTAATGATCTACTTCGGGAAAGAGCCTCTTTGATCGAGCCCCAGAGGTCGGGATTGGCTGCGAGATTCGTCGTGTCCCGGAACACGCGAAGCGCACTTATCTTGTACCAGGGACGTGCGAAGCGTCGGAGGCCGCTTTCGATAGCCTCTGCGATCGCTCTATGAGGCTGACGTCCGCTGTAGGAGATAAACACATCAAAAGTTGCGATAACGTATCTCATGTGTGGAACGGCCTTTTGGTGCTAGACCCTGGCCCCAAAAACGCGGCAACCCGGCTGCCGGCGATCGAAAGCTACAAGCGGAACAGCCGCAAGTATAAATCATCCAATTTATGCAGGGAGCTGCTGAAATTTCTCTGTCGCAACAAGTCCCTTACGCACTAGTGTCACAGCAGTCTTAATATCTCGAGTCTTCATTAAGCTCCGCGTTTCTTCGTCGCTAAGTCCTGTACGAAGAACGGCTGATGGCTTCGTCCTCGCTTTTTTTACGAATGTGAACAGTGAGTCGAGAAGAGCTCCCGTAGTTCTCGTCCCTGCCGGGATGGGAAAACCATTTGCGATCTTGAGTAATGCCGCGAGTTCGGAATTGCGCTCCTTGAGCCACTCTAAAGTCAATTCCTTGGGACGCTTGCTCCCCGTTGCCAAAATTGCGTCTGACAGCACCTCAGCGGCGCCGCCAAAACCCCCAAGAATGTAAATCGGACGCTCGTGCTCAAGAGTCACTAATGCTTCCTCGAACAAACCCGGCAAGAAGCCTGAAAAGCTGTCCAGCTTTCCACCAAGCAGAATTCGTGCATTGACCGGCGGTATATACTCGGGAGACAACACGTCCGGGATAGAAATCGACATGCCGGTCATCATGAGACGTCGCATGGCGCTCAATGTGACCGCCGCATTGAATACCGCCTGCGGGGTGTTGCCGGCTGCATCCTCGTCTGCAACGAGATCCGGGGCGGTGATTCCAGCGTCCTGTTGAGTCACGCGTACTATCCGGCAAGTATTGACCCATTGCGCCTCGACCGATCGAGAAATCTTCAGATAGTGCGGCCATGCTGAATGATTGTAGAGGGTTCCAATTTGGAGGCTCGTATCAGGCCCACCTATGCTGTTATCCTCCTGTTCGTCGCTAATCATGCGCAGCAGATCGTAGGTAAAGTTGTCTTCCGTTTCTCTCCAGTGTCCGCCATAGGCTAAGCTCGCGCCTTGTCGCAGTATCGACCTTGCCAATCTCCTGAGAAATTCCCGGAGGTGTTCGAGGCCCAATCCCCTCGCGAGTAGGTTCTCGCGCTGATACGAGACAGAAAAGGCAACGACAGTCAGCTGTCGCGTCGAAGAACGATGCTTCCTATGACTGTTCACAACAGGGCCTCTTCAAACGACTTGAACGTCAACTGCGGAAAGAACTCATCAAGGATGTCGAGTTCCAAACCAGAGAGGCCGCGCCCGGGATAAAAAATGTCATATGGCTCGCGCGATTGGACCGCGGGAATATGAAGCAGCGTGGTCGGGTCGGGTAGCCAGTTTATGATGATCTGGTTTTCGCCTTGCGGCACCGAAGCGCCAAGGGCCGCATGGAACGAGGCAAGCATCACGTCTCGAATAACAGTCGTGACGACAAGCTCCTCCAGACTTTGGTCCTCATCATTCCACCGGATTGCAGGGCTGTTACCAAGCTCCGGTATTCCGGACGAAATCTTGTTTCCATCCATCGCTTCCACGACTAACGACGGATGCAGCCGCCAGTGCTGGACGCAATTGGCCGAATCGCCTTCGAGCCGCGGCCGCCGGAAGAGCGAGAGCTCCCGACGACACCACGGCCGGCTCGCATATCGGGTGCTGCGGACGGCGATCAGCGCAGCAGTGTCAGATGATCCAAGACTCTGCTCAATAACTTGAGCAAACCCTGAGCCAAATGCTATGTCGTTTTCATCATAGAATGCCGCGAGCTGCGTTTGGGTATAGATATAATCTCGCAGTCGCCGCGCTGGTGTTTTGCCGTCCGACTTCGCGTGACTGAGAAAAATCGTGACCTTTGGCAACGATTCGAAAGGCGGCGGCGATCCGCTCGCCAGCCCAGATGCCGCCCTCGGTAACATCACGCGACACATCGCTTCAGTGACTTGCTTCAGGAGCGAACGAACAACCTCCTCGAATGCAACTTTATAATGGTCGCAATCTGGCGCAGGCAGTGGCAGGCCGGTCGGCCGCAAATAGTTCATTTTCCTGACTGACGGAGGCATGTTGTATGCGCTTGCATCCAGTGCAATGGGCCAGACGACCCGGCTCACGGACGCGCTTTGCAACACGAGCTGATCAAGCCAGTGTCGCCAGGCAAAATCGGCGACCATGTTCTCATCGACGATCGCCAAGACGAGTTGGAGATTGCTCACCTTTTGCCTCGATGTGCGTTCCGCTGCCATACGGGATTCGCCAGGCAGCGGAGGCGGTAATCCATTGGGCTGGGCTTCGGGGGCCGCCAAACTACGATAAAACACCTCGGGGCCGAGACCATTCCCCGGCCGAAGCCATAGAAGGATTTGTCGAGCGAGAGCCTCACCCAGCGGACAATTCGGATGCCACAGAATGTACACTTCGGGGATAGGCGCGTTTTGTGTCTGGTCCATATCGTGACCACCATGAACAAAATATGACTCGGCTCACTCCTGTCCTACGGCACCGCCGCGGGTTCGCTGCCTGTCGCAGGGGCGCGTACGTCCAACAAGCTGCACCCCAGTTCCTGAAACCAGCCCTCAAGCTTGACGTTGCGCCCGAGCGTGCCTGTAATCGCAGGGAGAAACATCTTCTCGCCGATGTGCTCGCCGAGGGCTCGGTATGCCTCGAATTGAGGCTCTGAGAAGAACTGGTCGGCGGTGGAGTGGTGCGGGAAGGACGGCTCATCAAGCTTGTAGCGTCGGAGAAACTCGCCCTCGTTGCCCGTCAAAGAGAGCTTCAGGTAGGCGAGATAACCGATCTCTTCCTGAGCGTCCTGCTGTCCGGCCGGATAGATGATGCGGCAGAAGTGGAAGTGGGACCTGCTGAAGCCTGCATGGCCCAACCGTAAATCGTCGAGATCCAATTCGAGCACGATGCCGTGGTCGAT
Source organism: Sinorhizobium sp. 22678 (assembly GCF_052044265.1). Lineage (NCBI taxonomy): Bacteria > Pseudomonadati > Pseudomonadota > Alphaproteobacteria > Hyphomicrobiales > Rhizobiaceae > Sinorhizobium > Sinorhizobium sp. 22678. The sequence continues at coordinate 155,697 of NZ_JBQEMS010000010.1, forward strand.
GTATGCTAGCCTCTGCAGGTTCGCAAGCGCATGGAAAGTCATTTGCGGGTCGTTCTCGCCATCGATCGCGACGATGAAACGGCACCGCCGTCGCAGCAGCTCGTACACCCCAAGGTTCTCAATGTGCCCGCCGTCAGACAGATTGATGAACCGGCCGCATTCGTCCGCTGTCGCGGTGAGCTCACGAAAGAGATGACTTATGCCGGGACCGTGTCCAGCCCTCGAATTGGTAGCGGGATTCCTCAGCCAGGCACCGAGTCGCAGGTTGAGGACCGTTAGCCAGAAGCTTGCGTAGCGAGTTGTACGAAGTCCCATCTGCGGAGCCACGGCGGCCCCGGACAGCGCCATTGCTGTCCCAAGATCGAGACTGGGATTTAGCTTCTCCCATTCTTTGGTCGAGGCATACGTGAGAACTGGCGAGCCAGTGGCAACGGGAGTGATCGCGAATACGTCTGAAAGCCGCCCTCTCATGGAGGGGTTGTTCGAGCCGGGCAAGTTTAAAGCGCAGTTTATTATGGGAAAAGGCGCAAGTTCCGGATTGAACTCGCTCAGACGGATGGGCTTGGCGGCGGCCAGTGACTTCTCGATGAGGAACGCCGCCGAAAGCTTCGCCCGATAATACCCGTGCAGGGATGTAGAGTTTATATCCAAGGCAAACCAGAGATAACCAAACAGGGCGATCACACCCAGGAACGCTGCCGTGGCCAAGCGTGGCCCAAGGGCAAAATAGGCGTTGAAGGCCATCACCTCTAGGACGACGAATAAAGCCACGGTCAAAAACGTCAGCAATACAGGTCGAACTTTGATGATTTTGGCGAGCAGTGCTCCAGCCAGCGCGGAGCCCGATGCGAGCGCAGTCAGCAATGCGGAAATCACGGTCGGTTTGGAAGCGTCGTCAGCCACCGCGTGGTAGAGACCAGTAACCCACCCGCTGAGCGGCTGCCACGCTGTATGCACCGCGCCCAATGCGACCCACACGATAGGCAGAAAAAAAATGACACCGAGCGCGGCCATCCAGAAGTGCGGAGCTTCCGCCGAGCCGCGGACCCTGCGCACCCATGGAATTACGAGGAAAACTGCTGCCAGAAGCAACGGCGACAGGAGTGCGGCCCAATAGGCCGTTTCGCTGGGGATAAGCAACCGGAGTGCGAAATCGGCATACGCGAAGCCAGCGGCGAGCAAAGCAACAACCAGGAGATTAATGAAAACGCCGTGCGCCTGGGCCATCGCGACCCCCAGTCGCTCCCAGAATGATCCGGACAGGTAGCTCGCGCCTTGCCGGATCCGCCGAAGGATCTCAGACTCCCCCTCTTCGCGCGAGAATGGCAAGTCGGTACCTCTGAGGCCAACTATCGAGCGGCTTCCGGGAGGTGCTTGCGGTTCGCCCCCGAGCAGCTGGGTCAGGAACGCCCCTGCATAACCTCCCCCGGAAACGGTTGAAAGGTAGTCGAATTGATGCAGGAGATTTCGCTTGGCCAAAGATACCATCACGCCCAGTGAAAACGTAGCACTTCGGATGCCGCCGCCAGACAGAGCTAGTCCCGCTGCCCACGATTGCTGTGTGTCCAAGCCGTAGTTTGATCGGCGCCCCACAACAGCCGCCCTCTCGTCCTCTGCAAACCTGCTCAGTTCGTCGCCGGGCTTTCTGCAGCCCATCGGTCGCCATACGACCGACCGCGCCATTTCATCATTTATCGACTGTATATTCGGCCGCTGGACCCGCGGAGCCTTGATGATGTAGCCCGCGTCCGCCTTGAGAAGCTGAAGCATTTGGTCGAGCTCGATCAGGGCGGCCTGAACGCCCTTGAGCTCGGCTCTGAATTCGTCGCTATTATCCAGAGCCCTGAGCGCCCCGGCAACGCTTCTGGGATGCCACTTGGCCGTGAAGGCGCGCACGCTCGAATTGAGAACATGCCAGACGAGAACCTCAAAGGTACTACAGCCACGGTTGGCCTCGGTTATCGTCCGCGCCCGCCCAAATAGCTCGAAAACGCTCGTCAGAGTGCGCTCCTCGACCCCTTCGCTGTAGCTGAGAGGCTGAGTGGCGATTCGCGAAATCAGTTCAACGTGCAGCGCGTGGGCTGCATTGCAGTCAGCATCATTAGGCTGCCAGCGGCGCTCGCCATAGGCCTCAAAGAAATCAACGCCGAACGCACTGTCGTCTGAAAGTCGCAAGCTAGCGAGAGCTTCGCGCCAAGTCGCTGCGCCATCGCCGATGTCCTTCATCGCAGACTCCAATCGTCTCGAGCGGGTCATGTCACGCGCCCTGTGGCTCCGTGACCTGACTGTCAATTCAGGCTTTTGCTTTCCCCGACGCGTTGGCGATTCCCCCGAAGAGCGCGCGGGCAGCGCCCAGTATCGCGCCAAACCCATTCGTGGCGCCGAAAACACCCGTCAGGATCGGTACCAAGGTCGCGAGCGTACCCGTCTGTGTCGGCTGAGCTCCCATGCCGAATGGCGTTCCGAGAATCCCCAGCGCCTGCAGGATCGTAGTGATCCCGAGGCCTGCTACGCTCAGTTGTACACTCGGTCTCGACACAGCAGGCTGTTGCGGTGATTGAGGCTGGTCCGTCGTCCGGGTGTCATCGGCTCCAGATAGCGGCTTTCCGGTGATCCTTTCATAGAGGAACGGGATCAGAAGCGTCGCAATATCCGGCGGCGGCTGTGGTGATACCTGCGGCTGCGCTACCGCGTCCGGGCCTGGTGTCGCGGGCTTTCCGGTCACCAGCACGTTTAGCAACTCGGAGGAATCCAGTTGTTTGCCCGTGAGCGCCGATTGCAACAGGAGCGGCAACAGCAGGGTCACCAAGTCTGTGGCTTGGCTGGGCTTGGCGGAATCGATGGCCATCGGTTTCTCCTTCGAAAGCAGCGTCAGGGCGAGAACCAGCAACAAGAGGGGATTGCGAGCCACGGTCGCGCGGATGCCATTTGCCTGTGTGTCGGACACAACCTGACCCGATGCCTGCCCCTTCTCAGGACTCAGCGATATATCCAGTGCCTCCGCGGTTTCGGGGCCGACCGAGCCATCGACCACCAAGCCCTCCGCCTCCTGGAAGGCTGCCACGGCCGCTTGAGTCCGCGGGCCATAAACGCCGTTGACTTCACCCGGATTGAAGCCTTTGGTCGCCAAGGCACGTTGAATTCTGACGATGACCTCCTTGTCCATGTTCGGGGCGTTGGGTTCGTAAACGAGTTGAGGTGGCGCGACCTTCAGGGCCGAAGGGGTATCGTACGATATGCCCGGTATGAGAATGCCAGTGTGCCACACTCGACCGTGGACGGTGTCGGCTATCACTCCGTAGCGCTGGCCCTTAGCCTCGACAGTGCCTCCCTTGCCATCGCACAAGGCGATGTGACCCATCTTGCCGGGCGCCGGAGGATAACGAAGCACGATACCGCCAACCGTTGCGGCCGCCTCCTCCACCGTCACGCGTATGCCAAGTTGCTCAACGTCGCGCTTCCAGGCGCCTGTGTACGCGTCGGCTTTGGAAGGACTCACATGGTTGTCATCGCACCCGTAGAGACCACCGAGTTCCTGATAAACAAGCCAGGAAACAAACTCTGCGCAATCCCACGGACCTTTCCAGGCGGCGTCATCCTTCGGTACCTGAACGTTGCGGTACTCCTCGCCAATGTGCTCTCGCGCGCGCCTGAGCAATCCGGCACCCGTCTTTGCCCCGGCGGGAATGTGAATCTCAGACGCGGCCGGGAGTCCATTCAAATAGGCATCAGCACTTCCCGCCTTGAACATGCTATGCGCTTGCCGCCATTGCTCCTCGGTCAGATTATTGCCACGGCCTGATTCACGTCCGGCTATCGCCTTGAGAAGCGCCACGGCCGTGGCCGGATCGTCGAGAAGCTGTTTTGTCAGCGTACTGTCCGGATCATGGCCGGGAATTCCGAACCCATGTGCACCAGTCCACTTGGTTCCGGCAGCGCCGATCGTCATGCCTGTATATTTTCGATAAAGCAGGTCGAAGTTCGCCGCGGCGCCATTCACCGGAGACGGGAAGCGCGCGATCTTATGCCCCCCACCGATGATCCCATATCCGGTCTGGCCGAAACTCGCCGCCTCGACGCTCGGATACTGCGCGCCGGGATTGTTGTACCGGAAGGAAGCCGGCATGGGGCCAGAGATATCAGCTCGCGCGGTGGCGGTTGAAGCATCTGTGGACCTGCCGATTGCACTGACCATTTCCGCCTCCTTCAGGCGCTCGCGTGCAGAATCCGGTCGATCACGTCGGCGCGCGGAGCGGCGCTCCGAACGGATCGGTGGGAGTACTGATTTGCGCGTATTTCTCAATGCTACTTCCTGCCGCTATGCAATTGCGACAGTCCGCCCCCGGTCGGTCATGGGCCCCTCCCCCGAGCAATGGCGAAAATAAATATATTTCAACCCATGGTCGTCACAACGTCAAGTGCTAATTTAGCAGTCTGATCATCGGTACCTGCTTCGCCGCAAACGAGGTTCTTCCGGTCGGGTTACACTGCAGGTCTCTCGCGGACTTTCCCGGAGCCCGATTCCGATCAAATATCTGCCGAGGCACAGGCTTGCTGATGGGATCATACGGAGGAACGGGGATGGCCTGTCTGATCGATAGCCGAAAACCGGTGAACATGGTTTGCCGTATAGACGACTTGGAGAAATTGGTGGACAGCAAGCCGGCGACGTTGTCTCCCGGCGAAGGTCCGTGACATGGGCGTCCGGTTGGCCCAATGGATGGCATGGCTGCGCGGCGTGAAATCGAACCCGGATGGACGCTATGTCGCATTCATCAGCTACCGCAGCAGCGGCGCAGATCAGCGCGAGGCCGCTTGGCTACAGACGGCGCTCGAAACGTACAGGTTGCCCGCTGCCGTGGCGAAACGCCTGAATCGGCCAGCACGACTTGGACGATTGTTCCGTGACGCGGAGGAACTGCCGGCCACCCCCAATCTGCGCGCGCGGCTCATGTCGGCACTGGAGCGGTCTGACAACCTTATCGTCTTGTGCTCGCCGCGCGCCAGCGCCTCACATTGGATTAACAGCGAAATCGAGCAGTTCGTGACTCTCAACCGCGGCAACCGGATCTTCGCTGTGCTGATGGAAGGAGAACCAAAGGACGCATTTCCATCATCACTGCTGAAGCGCAGCCGGGTGGCGGCACGAAACGTCAACCAAGCGATCGCCCGCCCTGACGAACCATTGGCGGCCGATCTGAGGCCGGTTGTGGGCCTCTCGCAGAGCCAAGTACGACGCACGGCGCTGCTCCGCTTGGTCGCCGGCCTGCTTGACATCGGATTTGACGATTTGCGTAATCGCGATGCCCAACGTCGCAACCGCCGCCTAGCCGTGCTCGCGGCGGCCGCGTTCACGGTGCTTGCCGTTGTCTCAGGTCTGGGCGTCTTGAGCGAAATCAACCGACGCGAGGCTGTGGCTCAACGGGCCCGCGCCATCCACAACCACGCCGAGGCGCTGGCTCGGCTGGGCGACGACGACATGGCCAAACGCCAGGTCTTCGACGCGGAGTTCGACTTTGCCTCCTCACTGGCCGTGGAGGACCAGCCGCTAGTGCGCGAAAAGTTGCTACAAGCGAGAAGCTGGGGCATTCGTCGTATCTGGGAAGCACCGTCCGCGATGGGTGGTAGTGCTATCATTGCGGCCTCCGACGGGCGCAGTGTTGTTGCCGGGCATGTTGATCAGGTCATCCGAGAATATGACGTGGTCACCGGGCTGTTGTTGGCCTCGTACCCAGGCCTCATGGGGCAAATCACGGCCCTGGCGCTTTCGCCGGACGGAAAGCGACTGGCGGGAGGCGATAATACTGGCCGCATCTTTGTCTTTGACAGGTCGACTGGAAGAATCATCGAACGTGACGAGGCAGGGGAAGCGGCGGTGATCGCCCTGACCTTCGACGCCAGCAGTGCGATTTGGACCCTCTATGCCGACGGGCAGCTGGTACGCACCGCAGACGGCACCCGCAGTGCTAAGGTCATATCGGCCACCCGGATCGGAGCGGCGATTCTGGAGCCCGAAAGGGGCCGGGCGATTGCGGGTGATGCAGCCGGTTTCGTACGCATCTTTGACATACACACAGGTGCCGAAACAGCTGCCTTCAAGTCCGATACCCTTCCCATAGGAGCGCTAGCGATAGACTCCTCCGGTCAGCACTTGGCCACCTGGGGCTCGAACTTGGACGTGCGTGACCGCGATATCAGGCCGATGAGGGTCCGGCTTTGGCAACTGGCCGATAACACCCACCAGCAAGAATTGCCCGATCTCGGGGCTCCCGGCGACCTGCAATTCTCGCCGGATGGCGCTGTGTTGGTGATCGCCACCGAGAAGGGAGTCGTCACCTGGGAGATCGCCACCCAGCAGCTCACAACGATGCCATCGGAAGCGGTCAAGGCTGTTGCCTACCCTCCACAGGGAAGTCCGGTCTTCGCCATTGGCGATCGGCTGACGCGCCTCGATGGACCACCTCTGCGTCCGGTACCCTGGACTACTGGTCACTCGCGCTCCATTCAGGCGGTCGATTTCTCTCCGGATGGCGGCGAACTCGTAACCGCCGGACTGGACGACGCGGTGCGAATCTGGGACGTGGCACACGGAACCGAGCGAGAAGTGATCATGGTGCCAGAACGCATGATGGGCATTTCATATACGGCCGATGGTCGCACGCTGATCGGTTGTACCTTCGGCGGATCCGTGTTGCTCTGGGACCGGTCGAAGCCGGTCTCGCCAAAGCGGATCGCCTCAAACACGGTCGGTACTTCCCAATGCGCAAGCTACAGCACCGGTACTGGTCACTTGGCGGCAATCGTAAACGGGGACGTGCGCCTCCATACGCTCGATGGCGAGCCCCAGTCGCTCACGGCTGTGACGGACGGGAACGCGGGAGCAATAGCCTATTCCCCAGACGGCCTGCAACTCGCCGTGGTTGACCAGAGTGGTGAGCTTTCCATCTACAGCGACGGATATGCCGGACTCACCGACCGAGTCCGATTTGCACCGCGCGTCAGCGCCCGGCCGTCACTCGCTTGGGCACCGAATGGACGCATGATGGCTTTGGCCGGCGGCAGGCTACTGCTGATTTGGAGCACAGACGAGCCGCAGCGGCCAGTTCATCAGGTAGTCCTGCCGGGCGACGTGTACTCCCTCACCTTCAGTCCAGATGGTCAACGGATCGTGGCGGCAGGCTATGCCGATGTGGTGGTCGTCAATCCGCTGGAGGGCACGGTGTTGGCGCGGATCAATCCATACCAGGTATTCCGGCAACACCTCAGCGCCATCCGCGTCGATCCGACCGGCACGCGTTTAGCGGTCGGAGCCGACGGCGGGATGCTCCAACTCTACAGCCTCGAGGACGCCCCCGAGGTTAAGACCCTTCGGCCGCCTGACCGGATGCCGGGCGACGCTTCCTTCACCCCGGCAGTGGCGTTTTCGCCCACAGAGTCGCTGGTGGCCACAACGAGCTACGATAGGAGCATCCGCTTGTGGAATCTCGAAACCGGTCGTGCCGTCGATAAAATTGGCGGAGATTATACGCGTCAGCACGCCCTACAGTTCACCGCCGACGGACGGCATCTGATGGCAGGCTCGGAGGATGGAGTTATCCGAACCATCGACGTTCGGACGCAGGCGGTCGAAACAGTGCGAGTCATAAATGACCAGCCCGTACATCTGCTTACCCGGTCCCAAGATGGGACACGGCTCGCCTTCGCAACCCGCGATTCCGGCGATGACATTCGCTCGATCACCACCGTAACCGTGTGGAACAAGGCCACAGGAAAGGCCGAAGCAAAGCTGCAGGGCCATCGACGCGAGCTGCTGGCCCTGGCGTTCCATCCCCGCCTGCCGTTGCTTGCGTCCGCCTCATACGACACCACTGCACGGTTGTGGGACCTCAACCATCCCGGACAGTTCAGAGAATTGGCCGGCCATGGCGGGTCAGTGACCTCCGTGGCGTTCAGCCGCGACGGACGGTTTGTCGCCACAGCCGCACGAGATGGCTATGTCCGTGTCTTCGACGGTGAGCGCACGACGCCGATAACTACTTTGCGTACGGCTGGACGCTATGTCGAGGCCGTAGCCTTCTCCCCCACCGAGGATCTCCTCATGGCCAGCGGCGACGGCGGCACCTACTTCTGGGAGACTGAGCACTGGACGCGCCTACCCAAGCTGGTCGGACACGAGGATGGCTGGGTTCAGACTGCCGCGATCGACCCCACTGGCCGATGGCTGCTGACTACGTCTCAGGACGCCTGGATGCGGCTATGGGACCTCAAGGCACTTGCGGCGTTCAGGCGAGCGCCACCCGCTAAACTCCTCGCCGACACGATCGCTCGTACAGGCCGCCGGCCGCTCAATCCGACTGATCCGCAACCTTGAGTCAGTCGCTATGGACTTCTGCTCGGAGGAATTTTGGATGTTAAAGAAGCGTCTGCGCAGCCGTCACGTATCGACAGTGTATTCTACACCGTGTGGTTATCTAATTCGCAATTCCACGCAACAACCGTCCGAAATCCTGACCTATACGCAACGAATTGCAGCTATTTAGCTTTCTCACTGGGACCAAATCAGAGATTAATCTTGGACACTCTCGCAAGTGAAAATGAAAATACACCACTGAGCTATGACGCGTTCGGGTCTCACGCAACAGATCCCGACGGAAATCTTTTACGGGCAGTAGAGTCGGTTATCGAAGGGTTTCACAAGCGCGCCCATATTCCGAAAGCGTATCTGCGCGAGCTTCAGCTGTGTGTAGACGGCAGAGACTTCGTCTTTCCCCGAAGAAAGAGGAACGAAACCGCCGATGCGATCGAGCCTGTAATCAGGGCGTACCAACGCCGCTCGCGCTCGCTTGTGGTTTTTTGCGGCCCGGACTCACGCGATCACCCATGGATCAACAAGGAGATCGAATGGTGGGACGAGGAACGGCCTGACGGGCCGGTCTACTTTGCCCTCACGCATGGCGGCGATCCTTCCGATCGTGAAGCGATCATGCCGCCGGCGCTGCTTGCCCGGGGTGGTGGCGATACGCCCGTCTTCTTCGATCTGCGCGGGTACTATCGACGACAGAGTCCACTTCGAACGTTGATGGCACCTTGGCGCATCGGTGATCGCGAACGGGCGTTGCGCGCCGATGCGCGACGGTGGAGATCGGTGCGCTCCTTTGACGAGGAAACAATGAAGCTTGCCGCACGCCTCGTCTCCGACGCCAGCGGCAATGCAATTTCGATTGCGGACCTGGAAACAGCCTACGCTAAGGGTGAGCGCGCGGCCAAGGTCAGGCGTCACATGATCGCGGGTCTCGCCGTCGCTGCTTTCGGTGGGCTCGCCTGGTTCGCGGTCGACGCGCTGCAAAGTGCGGTAGAAGAGCGCCAGCACCGTACCGTCGCAACCTGGACGCAACAGGCCGAGGTTCTTTCAGCCTCACCCGGCCCGCAGATCCTGGATGCGCTGATCTACTCAGCAAGTGCCGTGCATCAAAGCGACAATCCGGAGGCGCGCCGCGTTCTGCTGCGCCTCATCGCCAACCTTCTACCCATCGATAACAGTTTTATCCCTGCCGCTGGTGTCGAGCGCAGCGGAGAGCAGACCCAGATCGCCGCCCTATTCGGGGACGATCGGTGGTTGGCAACCGGCGGACGCGATGGGATCCTGCACGTCGCCGATGCGCTGACCGGCCGGAACAATGCAAGCATCGCTTTGGAGACCACGCGCATCCGCAGCATCATTCCCATCGAGGGCGGCAAAATGCTGGCGATTGGCTCGGATCGCGGTATCCGCCTCGTCGAATTCAAGGTGAGCAACGGTTCTCCGAGCCTCAAGATGATCGCGAGCGCGCTGGAAAAGGAAAGGATCGGCGGCCTTGCGCTGGACGCAGACGGCGCCCTTTTCGCTGGAACCTTCATCGGCGACGTTTGGCGGGTCAAAGTTGACCAACTGTGGGCTGGCAAAAAACTGCCAAGCGGCCCCTTCCTCCAAGTCGTCGACCCGCGACCGGACCGGCATGGAGTCGCCGTCGGCATATTCGGCTTGGCAGTGCGCGGCAACAGACTGATCGTCGCGGGTATCGACGGGGTGCTGACCATCTACGATCTTGCCCGATCACCGGGCACGATCCTGTCGCAAATCGTTCATCCCAACGCGATCTTCGGGATGGATGTCACGCAGGATGGCAATGCTATAGCGATCGCGGACGATGAAGGCATGGTGTCCGTCTACAATGCGGACCTTGGGCCACCACGGGTGGCCCGCCTCAGGGCACCCGATCCGGCAAGCACCGCGGCGATGCCCGATGGCAGGTGGTCAGCGGCAAAGCCAGACGACGTGCCGGTGGTCGCGATCTCCTTCGACCCAACGGGGTCGATCGTCGGGGTAGCTGGCCATGATCGCACCGTGAAGTTTCTCCTAACGGACAGCCTCGAGCCCATCGGCATGCTAGTCCATAGCGCGGCGACCCGCGGGGTCGTGTTTTCTCCCACCAGCGGGGCGGCTTTCACGTTCGGCGACGACGGCGTCGTCTTCGCCACGAGACCACTCAGCCAGAACGGCGAAGTCCGACTGGGCGGCGTGGAGGGCATTGTTACGGCGCGGGGCAATTCGATCGTCGGCTATTGGACCGAAGGCAACGACAACAACAGCATGGTGAACGGTCTTTTGCCCGGACGGTTTCCCCCTGTGGAACGGCTGGGGCAGAGTGATCCAAGCGCCTGGGACGGATTGGCGGTCGACCAGAACGTCTTCGCCATCCGCAAGGTGGGTTCGACCCGGGTCGACCTGTTCACATTCACGCGCACCGCGGAACTGCCCTGTGGCGGCAAGGGGCTCGTGCATCCCAATGATGTCGACGACGTCCAGATCGTGGAACGGTTGCTGCCAGGGACACGCGAGGGCCAACTGGCGACGGTCGCAACCATCCTTGGAACGGAGAATAGCGTAGTGAGGCTGTGGAACGCGCAAAGCTGCTCCTCCGACTGGACCCTTCCCTATAAGGGCACGAGCTTTCTTGCCGCGACGGCCGCGGGTGCCGTCGCGGTTGCCAAAAAGGGCAAGCGGATCGACCTCTACGAGCCCGAAATGTCGCCACCGTCGGTAGCGCGCACAATCGAGGCCGACAAGGAGGTGAGCGCCTTGACCGTTGGCCCTAGCGCGCAGAGGGTCGCGTTCAGACTTGGTGACGTCGATACCTGCTTGTGCGTCTCCGATCCGAACGCACGTCACAAAGGCACCACCTGCCCTGTGAGAACGACCGCCTACGACTGCCGCCGGCTAGAGACATCGGGAAGGTTCACCGCGAGATTAGAGATGTCCCCGTCGGGGAACCACTTGTTGCTGTTCTCTGGTAGTAAGATTGCACTCGCAAGCGCTGAGCGGGATTGGGCTGTCGTGCCGGTGGCACCGCAACAGACCCGTCCAATTGGGCCTCCCCTCGCGTTCTCTTCCGACGAAAACCTGCTCGCGGTTCCCGCTGGTGACACTGGCATTCGTGTTCTCGATCCGCGCACGCTGGAAACGAAAGCTTTGTTGCCGACACCCAGCCGGGTGATGAGGCTTGCCTTCCTCGAAGACGGCAGTAATCGATTGATATCTGTGGATGCGAAGGTCATGCGGATCTGGGATTGGAGCAAGGCGTCGTTGATCGAGAAGGCTTGTCGGAGGTGGCCAGAGGGCACACAAGCGGAGCACCGCACCGGCGTGCCGCCGGCCGCCACGCGCAGGGAAATCTGCGGCTCGCCTTGACCGGTGCTGTGGCCACGAACGTATGATGTCACTGTCCAGAGCGACCGAGCTCAGCACGCTTGTTCAACCGCCGAGATGGAGGACTGAGCAGATGCGAAAAGCGCGAGTACAGCGGAGGCAACGATACCAATCTGCTTCGCAAGCCGCATAGGCAGGAAGGTGGTCGCTTTCAAGTGGCACAACGCATCCACTGAAAATGACGGCGTTGTAGAACACTGCTACGAAAATGATCGCCAAGGCGCCTTTCGTCAGGAAGATCTCGTTGCGATGACCTGCCGAACATGGTGTCAGAGCAATTCTAATGGTGGTTTCCAGGCGATTCGCGGGATGAAAACGAAAATAGCAAGTACTGACGACTTCATCGACCAAGTCAGTCGTCTCGAATTCGTCGATCGTGAAGAACTCGCATTCAGGCAGTTTGCTGCGGCATTGGTCGGCTCTGGAACGTGAGGAAGAGTGCGGCGAACAGACACAAAAGTTGCCTGAACCATCGCAGCAGGAGGGAGAAGTTGTATCCGGCGGCGGCCAGAACGGCATTGACGGCATCCCCCTGTTCGCCAGCGAGATAATTCCGGTCCATTCTGTGTTCGCTCTTGAGGTGTCCAATGACGGGTTCGACCGCCGATCGTCGTCGCATCTGGCGTTTGATGGCGGGCGTGATGCGGCGCTTCTGACCGCTGGTGAAGACCCTCAGCTTGTGACTTTCGGGAGCATTATGGCCGCGGTATCCAGCATCGGCCAGTATGCGGGAGAGCTCGTTGCCGATCATCTTTTCCATATCCGGAATGACGGTCGCGAGCGTGTGGCCGTCGTAGGGATTGCCGGGCAGCGCCGTCGCGTGCAGGGCGAACTGCCCGCCCTTTGAACGATTCAGTGTCGTGGCCACGGACACCTTCACTCCGAACTCATAGGCTTGTGCGCCTTGCCTTTACCAATGCACTCGACTTCGTCGGCATGCAGGCTGTAGATCTTGCGGCCACGCTGACGTTGCCGCTGCGCGATGACCGTTTTTGCCTGATAGAGCGACCATTTGAAGATCGCGTCGAGTTGTTCGTCGCCGGCGATCTGACGCTCGATGTCGCGAACGGTCCGGCCGAGATAGGTCTTCAACTTGCGCAACGCCTTGCCGGCCCGTTTGAATTGCTTCGCATGAGCGTAGCGCTGGTGCTGGATCAGGGCGAATTTACCGACCCGAAGATAGGTCTGGCGCAGGTCGAGCCCCATTTTCTTCGCCAGCCGCACCAGCCGTTCGCGCGTCCGGTGAATAAGCTTGGCATCCGTCGGGAACATGACGTTCTTCGGTTGAACGGTCGTGTCCACGATCACCTGCCGCGTATCCTGCGGCTTCATCGCGCCTGTCTTGACTGCCACGGCCAGGCTCTCCTGCAAGAGCGCGGCGATCCGCTCCTCGCCCATGCGCTGCCGCCAGCGCGTCATCGAGGAGCGGTCGAACGATAGTTCGTGCCGAAAGAACTCCTCGCCGCACAGGTACTGAAAATAGGGGTTCTCCACCCAGCGCTCGCACAGCGCCTCGTCCGACAGGTTGAACGTGTGCTTCAGAATGGCCAGCCCCGCCATCAGCCGCGTCGGCAATGGCGGCATGCCCGCTCCGTCCGAATAGACCGTCCCAAAGCGGGCTTCCAACACAGGCCAGTCGATAGCCTGCGCCAGACGCACCAGTTCGTGCTTCATATTGATGATCTGGTCGAGCCGGGATCGGAATAAATCCTGTTCACCCGTTTGGCGCCGTTCGCGTGGTTTACCCATTCCTGGCTCTCCGATTCACCGCGATAAACCCAGTGAATCACGCTTCGCCAACCAGGCAAACCTCAAACTGATTTTGCAAGGAAACAGCCCGTTCGGCGGCTGTTTCCTGCAATTAGAAAATCTGCAGATCCTTCGATTCTTCCGTCAAATCAGCGGCTTCCGAGTTCTTCACGGCCGACGAATTCGACGCTGTGTTCAACCCTTATAGCGATCATTGTACCGATTTCGATTGCGTCGATGCGGCTGCGATCACGACAAACATCCGATTGGCTTTGGACGCGCAAGAGAAGGGTGTGCAGTCCCTTTGGATTGCGCGTGACCTCGGTTATCGAGGCGGTCGACGAACGGGCCTTGCTTTGACCGATGAAGTGCATCTGTCGGCCCACGCGAACTCTCTGGTGGCTCGCGACGCCGCGCCGTTGTGTGAGGCGCCGCTCGTCCTGGTCGGCCGTGACGGGAGACGGAGGGTGGTGCTAGAGCTCGGCCGCCGGCGCGATCATGCCCTGGGGCGCATCCCGGAACCGATCGAGCCAATCCGGCCGGCTGATCTCGTGGAAGTTCGCCGCGTCTTTGCCGAACTCATTGGCGCGGCTAAGACCATCGCCCGCGATCTCGGCAATCTCGCCGGCGAGCTCTGCGCGGCGCTTGAGGCGAAGCGCCCGGCGCGCGACATATTGATCTTCTGTGCCACCGCGTCGACAATCACCGCGAAGCCGTCCGCGTCGGGCTGGATCGGTCGTGGTGAACACTCTCTGCTATATGGTGGCATCGATTTTCGTGGCAGCGAAGCGTTCGCGAAGCCACTTCGCGGCTGGCCCGCAAGCCCGTTGCTTGTGCCAGATCATTTCCAGTGCCACGGGAAATTGGCCGTCACCAAACTGCAGCTTCGGAGTGACGAGATATGGTGCATGGGGTGAATATGCGATAACGTGGTCAGGAACAAGCGCCCAGCCGATACCTTGCCTGACCAGCTGCAATATGACCCATTGACTTTCGACCCACCAGACCTCTGCGGCTGTTCGCAATCGCTGTTTTTCCGGCCCCTCGTTCCGAACGGCAACCATGATCTGCCGATGGCGCTTGAGGTCCTCCCAGTCCACGTGAGCGTTCGCCAGCGGATGATCCTTTGAGCACACCATCTTGAGCGGAACCGAGCCAAGAGTCTGAAAGCCAAGTTCAGGGGGCGGTGCCTCCTGGCGCCAGGTCACGCCGATGTCGGCCTTTCCATCCAATACGAGGCGGCTCACGTCCTCCATCATCGGAAACAGGAGCTCGAGTTCAACATGCGGGAAACAGGCCGCGAACTCCGAGAAAAGCGCACCCAATTCCCGGTCAGGGTAGAGCTCATCGATGGCGGCGACTAGGCGCGTCTCGACATGAGCCTCGAAGCTGCTAGCGACGCCGATCAGGTGTTCTCGACGATCCAGGATCACCTTGGCTTCAAGAAGGAGCCGTTCCCCCGCCGATGTAAGTGAAGGATTCCGTCCCGACCGGTCGAACAGTTCAAGACCAAGATCCTCCTCAAGGTTTGCGACTTGGGTGCTAACGGCTGACTGCGCTTTTCGTAAAGCCCGGCCCGCGGCAGAGAACGAACCGTGTTCAGCGGCTGCAACGAAGGCTTCCAATTGATCCATGGAAACAGACATCTATCTATAATCCAGATACTATCTAACTTGATTCGCCACATCTTGCAGATAGAAGAGGCACGGTCAACGCTTCTCGAAGATGGAACTTTGACGTGCGGATTATGCGTACTTCACGCCGGCCGGGCCTTCATGCTGTGGGCGCGGAATGCGCGCACGGGGCACCGATAAGCGAAGATCCAGGTCCCTGCCGTGCCGGGGCCTGTCACCCGCCGGATCAGACGAATTGCATGGATCGTTTGTTCGGGTCTTGATCCTGCCAATCAGTGGGAGATGGAACATGGACGCGAAGTCCGTAATCGCGAGAGCGTATATCAGACAACAGGTTTTGACCGGCGGACTTGCTCCCGGCTCCCCTAGCCGCCATCGGGATCTTTGGCGGCATCTCGCATTCCTCAACGGATCAGGAGACAGCGCAGCCCTTTGAGGTACTGAAAGGAGGAATGGTGGGATTTCTCATCAACCACTTAGTCTACGAGCAGGTGTGCGAGCAAATCTTTGCTCGCCCTCACTTCATTGTCGGCGGCGTTTCTGCCAAACCGTTAGCCCACGATATCGGAACAAGCATCGTGCCGGTTCGCGAGGCCCTTATCCGCCTCGCCCAGCAAGACGCGCTCGACAGCATCCCTTCGAAGGGATTCTTTATTCCTCCTCTCAAGGCGCGCTACATAGAGGAGGCGTTCAATTTTGCGCGCCAACTCGTTGCCAAGCAGGACAGGCCGACCTCGGACGATGGTAAGGCCGAACTGAAGGATGCCATCGTGCAGAACGTGCTGCTGTCCTGGCATTGGGAGGTTTTTGATTGGGTTGCCGCACCTTCAAGCTATAGTTCACTTGGGAGGGGGCAATACACTGATTTCGATAGAAAGTTCCTTTCGGTAGCGTCGAAGAGCATGGCGGAGGTCGATTGGACGATCGTACGCTACATATGGGGCAGAACCATCCACTATCGATATTACATTTACAGCAACTTTGACCTCTACGCCGCCCCAGAGCCAAGTGTAAGCAGACGGCCCAGCCACCGGGATGAGGTCGCGAGCTTTGTCGATGAGGTCTTCAGACGATATGCAAGCCTCGCCGGAATTATCACGGCATTGGCAGACGCCAACCAGCGGCCTTCGCCTTACATGTGATCGCAAATCGTCGCTGCTCTATACGCATTCAGTCAGGCGTGCCCGATCGCGCAGATCGACGACGTTGTCTTCCTGATGGATTGTGCTCTTCCGGTGGGTAATCGCCAAAACGGTGACTTCGCCTGCGATCCTTCGAATATGGTTCATTATGGCCGCTTCCGTCGCCTCATCGAGAGCGGAACTCGCTTCGTCCAGGAACAAAAATCTCGGTTCGCCGTAGAGCGCCCTGGCGATTGCAATTCGCTGACGTTCGCCACCAGACAGCTTCAGGCCACGCTCTCCGATGACCGTAGAGAACCCGTCGGGAAATTCGTCGATCCGATCGATGATCGCCGCCTTTGCAGCGGCCTCGCGCAGTCGCTGCACGTCGATCGGCCGGCTCAGGGCGATATTGGCCGCTAGCGTATCGTTGAGCAGCATCACCTCCTGCGGAACAACGCCGACCGCCCCATACCAATCCTGGCGGTTGACCTCGCGCAGGTCCACGCCGTCTACACGGATTTCCCCCTTGGAGGGTTCGATTGTTTTCAGCGCCAGCCTGAGGACCGTCGATTTTCCCGAGCCGGTTTCGCCGGTGATGAATGTGATGGCCCCCCGTCTTTCGTTTTGCCAACCTGCTGCAAGCCTCATCGATCGACGGGAAGCGGGGCCGCGGGGACGACGTAGTCAAACGGCTGAGTTACGACCTCACCGGGGCGGTCTCGTTCGGGAAGGTGCCATCGTCCCGACCTAATCCTCCCAAGCGGCGCACTACTTGAAATTTGAACTCGAAAGATGGGCAGGAGGGATAAGCGCCTGCGTCAAATCGACTCACCATGCGCAAGCGTGAGGAAGCGTGATGCTGATGCAGGAGCATTTTCAACCGCCCCCAACTGCCTTCCCCACCGCAGTTGATACAATGGTGATTAGCTATTTTCTTTCAATGTGTTACTTTCCTGCAATAGCGTCATGCACAACCATCCCTCCGGCGACCCGACGCCGTCACGCGCCGACATTGACATGACCAAGCTCATCGCCGAGGCCGCCAAGCCGCTCGGCATTGCGCTTCACGATCACGTCATCATCGGCAAAGACGGCCACGTCAGCCTCAAAGGGCTTCGATTGTTCTGATGGAAAATATGCAGCAGACGCATCCAGAACAGGGCGCTGCGGCATTGCACGTCATCAAACGGTGCGATTGACGATATAGCTGTGCCTGCGCGAAAGATGCCGCATCGCACAACGATTCTCACGCGAGCAGGGGAAGCGTTCATGAACCAGTACGATCTCATCGTTGTCGGCAGTGGTCCGGCCGGGCGCAGGGGCGCCATCCAGGCCGCTAAGCTGGGCAAGAAGGTGCTCGTCATCGAACAGGGAAAACGGGTCGGCGGCGTTTCCGTCCACACCGGTACCATTCCGTCGAAAACGCTGCGTGAAACGGCGCTCAACCTGACCGGCTGGCGCGAGCGCGGCTTCTACGGCCGCTCCTATCGGGTCAAGCAGGAGATCAGCGCCGAAGATCTGCGCCGTCGTCTCATCATAACGCTCAACCACGAGGTGGAGGTGCTCGAACACCAGTTCGCGCGAAACCGCGTGCAGCACATCCGTGGCAGGGCGAGCTTCGTCGGGCCGACGACGCTCGAGATCTCCAAGGATGACGACGAGAGCATGCTCGTTTCCGGCACCAGCATCCTGCTTGCAGTGGGAACGAAGCCCTTTCGGCCTGACTACATGCCTTTCGACGGCAGGACGGTCGTAGACAGTGACGAACTGCTCGACATCCGTGAACTGCCCCGCTCGCTTGTGGTGATCGGCGCCGGCGTCATCGGCATCGAATACGCCACCATCTTCAGCGCCCTCGACATCCAGGTAACGGTCATCGACCCGAAGGACACCATGCTCGATTTCATCGACCGGGAGATCGTCGAGGACTTCACCTATCAGTTGCGCGACCGCGCGATGAAACTGAACTTGGGCCAGAAGGCGGACAAAGTGGAGCGGCTCGACAACGGCAAGGTGCTGCTTAGCCTCGACAACGGCCGCAAGATCACGACGGACATGGTGCTTTTCGCCGCCGGCCGGATGGGCGCGACGGATGCGCTCAATCTTCCTGCGGCAGGTCTCGAGGCCGACGCCCGCGGTCGGCTGACCGTCAATCCGGAAACGTTCCAGACGACCGTTCCGAATATCTACGCCGCCGGCGATGTCGTCGGCTTTCCGAGCCTCGCCTCGACCTCGATGGAACAGGGCCGCATCGCGGTCCGTGTTGCGGTCGGCGCAATCGCCAAGGAGCCGCAGAAATATTTCCCCTACGGCATCTATGCCGTGCCGGAAATATCCACCTGCGGCCTATCCGAGGAAGAAGTCAAAGAGCGCGGAATTCCCTACGAATGCGGTATCGCCCGGTTCCGCGAAACTTCGCGCGGGCACATCATGGGCCTGGATTCGGGACTCTTGAAGATGATCTTCTCGCTCAGGACGAGGCGGCTGCTCGGCGTCCATATCATCGGCGAAGGAGCGACCGAACTCGTCCATATCGGCCAAGCCGTCCTCAACCTGAAGGGCACCGTCGAATATTTCGTCGAGAATACCTTCAACTACCCTACCCTGGCCGAAGCCTACAAGATCGCGGGCCTCGATGCATGGAACCGCATGGGAGAGATCAAGACGGAATGACGGCGGGACTAAGTCCCTTCTTCCCGTCAAAACGGGGAGAAGGGCCGGCAGGCTGGATGAGGGGCGGATACGCCCACGGAATCAGCTGGCGCGGACCACCGCGTCGCCGCGCTCGGCAAGTGCCGCGAGATCGGCCGGCTTCAGCTCCACCGACTCGCCGCAGCCGCAGGCAGAAGTTTGATTAGGATTGTTGAAGGTGAAGCCCGAGCGCAGCGTGGTGGTCTCGAAATCCATCTGCGTGCCCAGAAGGTAAAGCACGGCCTCTGGGGCCACCCAGACCTTCGCCCCCTGGTGCTCGACCAGGTCGTCCTTCGAATTGGGTTCGCTCACGAGATCGACGGCATATTCCATGCCGGCGCAACCGCCCTTCTTGATGCTGACGCGGATGCCTTTGGCCTCGCCTCCGGCATTTTCCACGATCGACCGAACCCGGCTGGCGGCGGCATCGGTCAGGCTCATAACGGCAAAGCCCATAGGCTCCATCTCCTTCGTATCGCCGGGTTAAAGGCCCGGCGCTTCCAGACTGAATGTAATGCCCGCGTGCCGACGGATCAATATCGGCAGGTGCTCAATACCAACCGAGCGCAACCTGCGCCTCTTCCGACATGCGGTCAGGCGTCCACGGCGGATCGAAGGTCATCGACACTTCGACGCCCGAAACGCCCTCGACGGCGCCTACGGCATTTTCGACCCAGCCCGGCATCTCACCGGCAACGGGGCAGCCTGGCGCGGTCAGCGTCATGTCGATCTTCACCATACGGTCGTCTTCGATGTCGATCTTGTAGATGAGGCCGAGTTCGAAGATGTCCGCCGGTATTTCCGGGTCATAGACGGTTTTGAGCGCCGCGATGATGTCATCGCTGAGGCGCGCCAGTTCCTCCGGCGGAATGGCCGAATGAACGATGCCTTCGCGGACGTCGACTTTTTCTTGTGTTTGCTCGAGACCCATGTCCGTCTCCCTAAGCGAAAAACTTGCGTGCGTGTTCCAGGGCGTCCGCCAGCGCATCGACCTCGGCCGGGGTGTTGTAAAGACCGAAGGACGCCCGGCATGTGGAGGTGACGCCGAACCGTTTCAAGAGCGGCTGCGCACAATGCGTTCCGGCGCGCACGGCAATGCCGGCACGATCGATGACCATCGACACGTCATGGGCATGGATGCCGGCGATCTCGAAGGAAAAGATACTCCCCTTGCCGGGTGCGTCGCCGAAAACCCTCAGCGAATTGATCGAGGACAGGCGCTCGCGGGCATAGGCCGTCAGGCTCGCCTCATGAGCCCTGATCGCCTCGCGGCCGACCTTCTCCATGTAATCGAGCGCATAGCCGAGCCCGATCGCCTGGACGATCGGCGGCGTACCGGCCTCGAAGCGATGCGGCGGATCGTTGTAGGTGACGCGGTCCTCGGTCACCTCCTCGATCATCTCGCCGCCGCCCATGAAGGGGCGCATTTCCTTCAACCGTTCGGTCTTGCCATAGAGCACGCCGATGCCGGAAGGACCGTAGAGCTTGTGACCGGTCATCACATACCAGTCGCAATCGATGTCCTGGACGTCGACGGGCATATGCACCGCACCCTGGCTGCCGTCGACAAGCACCGGAATGCCGCGCTCGCGGGCAATGCGGCAGATCTCCTTGACCGGAACCACGGTGCCCAGCGCGTTCGACATGTGCGTGATGGCGATGAGCTTGGTCCGCTCCGTCAGGCATTTGACGAAGTCTTCGATGTGGAACGCGCCGTCGTCGTCGATCGGCGCCCAGACGAGCTTCGCGCCCTGTCGCTCGCGAATAAAGTGCCAGGGAACGATATTGGAGTGATGCTCCATGATCGAGATGACGATCTCATCCCCCTCGCCGAGCTGCGGCATTCCATAACCGTAGGCGACCGTGTTGATCGCCTCCGTCGACGACTTGGTGAAGATGATGTTGTCGACCGAGGGCGCATTCAGGAAACGGCGAACCTTTTCGCGCGCCTGTTCGTAGGCTTCCGTCGCGGCATTCGACAGGAAATGCAGGCCGCGATGGACGTTGGCGTATTCGTTGGAATAGGCATGGGCAACGGCGTCGATAACGAGTTGCGGCTTCTGCGCCGACGCGCCGTTGTCCAGATAGACGAGCGGCTTGCCATAGACCGTCCGTGAAAGGATCGGGAAATCCTTCCTGACCGCTTCGACGTCGTATGCCGCTACCGGCGGCGCAGGATGTTCCATGTCTCTATCCAATCAGGCGTGCTTTTCGAGCCAGGCCGCGACTATGCCTTCCAGCGCCTCGACCAGTGCCTCGTCGTCTTCCAGTTCCTCGACGATCTCGGCGACGAAAGCATTGACGAGCATGGCGCGCGCCTTGTTTTCCGGAATGCCGCGAGCGAGAAGGTAAAAGAGCTGCGTGTGATCAATATCGATGACCGTTGCACCGTGGCCGCACTGCACGTCATCTGCAAAGATTTCGAGTTCCGGCTTCGCAGAGAAATCCGCGTCGTCGGACAAGAGCAGCGTGTTGCACGACATTTTGGCGTCGGTCTTCTGCGCGTCCTGTGCGACCAGGATCTTGCCCTGAAACACGCCCTTCGCCCGATCGAAGACGACGTTGCGGATGATCTCGCTCGACGTCGTGTGCGGCACGTTGTGGCTCAGCGTGAACGTCAGATCCGTGTGGCTGTCCCCGCCGAGCAGGTTGATGCCGCGCAGCGTCAGGTCGGAGCCCTCGCCGCTCGCACGGCCATGCAGTTCCTGACGGACCAGCTTGCCGCCGGCGTTGATGACGAAGAGGTGCAGCTTCGCGTCCTTGCCGAGATCGAAGCGTATCTGGCCGAGATGCGTGTCCGCCGGACCCTGCTGCTGCAGGATGATCCAGATCACGTCGGCGCCGTCTGCGAGCGTCACGTCGCTTACCGAGGAAACGAAGCTCGGCTCCGCATTCGTCGAAAGATGGCGTTCGATTACGGTCGCTTTCGCGCCAGCGCCGAAGGAGACCGGAAAGCGCGTATGCGCCTGACCATGACTCTGAACCACCTGGATTTCGATCGGAGCTTCGATCTGCGCGCCGGCGGCGACGGTGATTTCCAGTCCGCCGCGCACGAGGCCGCCATTGATCCGGCCGATCGCATCATCCGAGCCGAGCACGGAGAGCCCGGCTACCGCCGAGCCATCGAGCAGGCTCTCGGTATAGGAGCGAGTGGTCAGCTCTTCGGGAACGCTCTTGATATCCGCCTGGCCGTTGCGCACGGACAGAACAGACGAGCCCGGGACGACCGGCTCGACGCGCTCGGCAAAGGCGGCCGGATCGGCCGCCGGCACCGCCCGCAGCAGCGTACGCAGGTCGGTATAGTGCCAGGCTTCGACGCGGCGCGTCGGCAGACCTGCCGTCTTCAACTCGTGAACCAGCGTGTCGCGAAGCGACAGCACAGCCCCGTCGCCCGGCAGATCACCGATCTGCGCCGTATAGGCATCGACGAGCGCCGTTTCGGCCGCCGTCATCTTAATGGCCTGTTGCATATTCATTCGAACACTCCTTCGACAGGCGTCAGGCTGCCGCCTCGATGATATCCGCGTAGCCGTTGGCCTCGAGTTCGTGCGCCAGCGTCTTGTCGCCGGACTTGATGACCTGGCCCTTGTAGAGCACATGGACGGTGTCCGGAACGATGTAGTTGAGCAGGCGCTGGTAGTGCGTAATGACGACGACAGCGCGATCAGGCGAGCGCAGTGCGTTGACGCCATCGGCAACGATCTTCAGCGCATCGATGTCGAGGCCGGAGTCGGTCTCGTCGAGAACGCAGAGCTTCGGCTCGAGCAGAGCCATCTGCAGGATTTCCGCGCGCTTCTTCTCGCCGCCCGAGAAGCCGACATTGAGCGGACGGCGCAGCATTTCGGGCGCGATCTTCAGCTCGGCGGCAGCTTCCTTGACGCGGCGCATGAATTCCGGCGTCGTCAGTTCCTCTTCGCCGCGGTATTTGCGCTGTTCGTTCATCGCCACCTTCAGGAACTGCATGGTAGCGACACCCGGGATCTCGACCGGATACTGGAAGGCGAGGAAGATACCCTTGGCGGCTCGCTCCGAAGCGTCGAGCTCCAGGATGCTTTCGCCGTTATAAAGAATGTCGCCTTCGGTCACTTCATAATCTTCGCGCCCCGAGAGGATGTAGGAGAGCGTCGACTTGCCGGAACCGTTCGGCCCCATGATGGCCGCGACTTCGCCGGCCTTCACGGTCAGGTTCAGGCCGCGGATGATCTCTGTGCCGTCCTCGGCGATGCGTGCGTGCAGGTTCTTGATTTCAAGCATGTGTGTTCGTCCTCTTGGGAAACGAAATCTTCTATCGCGCACAAATTCCGTGCGCCGGTTCGGTATTCGGACGGGCCTTAGCCCACGGAGCCTTCGAGCGAGATGCCGATCAGCTTCTGCGCCTCGACGGCGAATTCCATCGGCAATTCCTGGATAACTTCCTTGACGAAGCCGTTGACGATCAGAGCGATCGCCGCCTCTTCCGGAATGCCGCGCTGCAGGCAGTAGAAAAGCTGGTTCTCGGAAATCTTGGACGTCGTCGCCTCGTGCTCGAACTGCGCAGTCGAATTCTTCGCCTCGATATAAGGCACCGTGTGCGCACCGCACCGATCGCCGATCAGAAGCGAATCGCACTGGGTGAAGTTGCGGGCGTTCTCGGCCTTGCGGTGCGCCGAGACCTGACCGCGATAGGTGTTTTCCGAAACGCCGGCTGCAATGCCCTTGGAGATGATGCGGCTCGACGTGTTCTTGCCGAGGTGGATCATCTTCGTGCCCGAGTCGATCTGCTGGTGACCATTGGAAACTGCGATCGAGTAGAACTCGCCACGCGAACCGTCGCCGCGCAGGATGCAGGACGGATATTTCCAGGTGATCGCCGACCCGGTCTCGACCTGGGTCCAGGAGATCTTCGAGTTCTTGCCGCGGCAATCGCCACGCTTGGTCACAAAATTATAGATGCCGCCCTTGCCCTGCTTGTCGCCCGGATACCAGTTCTGCACCGTCGAGTACTTGATTTCGGCATCGTCGAGCGCAATCAGTTCGACCACTGCCGCATGAAGCTGATTCTCGTCGCGTTGCGGCGCCGTGCAGCCTTCGAGATAGGAGACATAGGCGCCTTCGTCGGCGATGATGAGCGTACGCTCGAACTGGCCCGTATTCTTCTCGTTGATGCGGAAATAGGTCGAAAGCTCCATCGGGCACCGAACGCCCTTCGGCACATAGACGAAGGAGCCATCGGTGAAGACCGCGGAGTTCAGCGTCGCATAGAAATTATCCGACTGCGGCACCACCGTACCGAGATACTTCCGCACGAGGTCCGGATGCTCCCGCATCGCCTCGGAGATCGACATGAAGATGACGCCGGCCTTCTTCAGCTCTTCCTTGAAGGTGGTGACGACGGAGACCGAATCGAACACCGCATCGACGGCGATCTTCGACTTCTCGACCCCGGCGAGAATCTCCTGTTCCTTCAGCGGAATGCCGAGCTTCTCGTAGACCTTGAGGAGTTCCGGGTCTACCTCGTCGAGCGACTTCGGCCCGGTCGTGCCCTTCGGCGCCGCGTAATAATGGATGTCGTTGAAGTCGATCTTCGGATAGCGGACGCGCGCCCAGGTCGGCTCCTCCATGGTCTGCCAGCGGCGATAAGCCTCGAGGCGCCATTCGAGCATCCATTCCGGTTCGTTCTTCTTGGACGAGATCAGGCGGATGATGTCCTCGGACAGCCCCTTCGGAGCAAGGTCCATCTCGATCGTCGTCTCGAAGCCGTATTTATACTGGTCCACGTCGATCTGGCGGACCTGATCAATGGTTTCCTGCACGGCAGGCATGTCGTTCTCCAATCTCGCCGGATCCAAGGTCCGGCAGCTTGTCAATACGATGCAAGTATTCGCGCACCGCTTATGTAATGGCTAAAAGGCGCTTTTCACCCCATTTGCCAAGCGGAAAATTGCTTTTCCGCAATTTCATTCAATGCTCTCCGCTTCACGCCGCCTGTCCGGCCGAGCGGCGCCGCGCCGCCACTTTCGCGAATGCTGCCGCGCAGCGCTCGATTTCCGCTTGCGTCGTCGCCTCGCCGATCGAAATCCTGAGCGCACCCTGGCGGGGATCGTAGCCCATGGCGGTCAGGACGTGACTTTGCCCGACCTTTCCGGACGAGCAGGCCGAGCCCGCCGACAAGGCGACGCCCTCGAGATCGAAAGCGATTTGCCCGGTCTCGGCTTTCAGCCCCGGAAGCGTGAAGAAGCAGGTATTTGCCAGGCGGGGCTCGTCGCGCCCGTGGATCACCACATCGGGGGCGCAGGACTGCATTTCCGCCTCGAGGCCGTCGCGCAGCGCGGCTATGGCGGCCATGCGCCCGTCGATATTCCCAGCCGCGGCGCGTGCTGCAGCCGCAAAGCCCGCAAGCGCGGCTGCATTCTCGGTCCCCGAACGATGGCCCCTCTCCTGTCCGCCGCCGCGAATCAGTGGAGAAGGCATCATGATCTCGCCGCGGGCGACGAGTGCGCCCGCCCCCTTTGGGCCGCCGATCTTGTGCGACGACAGGATCAGAAAGTCCGCGCCGAGCGATGAGATCGAAAGCGGCAGCCGGCCGGCCGCCTGGACCGCATCGACGACCAGGATACCGCCATGCGCGCGCACGATCGCCGCAACCTCGGCGGCCGGCTGAATGATGCCCGTTTCGTTATTGGCAAGCATGACGGCCACCATCGGCAGACCGGTCTCACGGTCATGGGCCTGAAGCAGATCGTCGAGCGCTGCGCAGTCGACGATCCCGGCATTTGTCACCGGTATCTCGCAAACATCCTCGCGCGCGAAACGCCCGCCCTCGCGCACGGCCGGATGCTCGATCGCCGAAACATAGAGCTTGCCTGCCTTGAGCGGCGTGCGCCCCATGCGCAACTGCGGCGTCAGCACCATGTTCGCCGCTTCCGTCGCGCCGCTGGTAAAGACGACCGCTGCGGGTTGCGCGCCGCACAGATTGGCAACATCGCGTCGGGCGCTCTCGACAAGGGCGCGCACCGCACGCCCTTCGCCGTGGACCGAAGAGGGATTGCCGAGCTGATCGAGCGCGTACAGGAGCGCCTCGCGCGCTTCCGGCAGAAGCGGCGCCGTGGCGTTCCAGTCCATGTAGATGCGCGATCCCGACATCGATTCCTTCGCTAGGCCTGCTGCGACCGCTTCGAACGGCCCGTTGCATTTTCCTTGAATTTTCCGCGCCGCTTGCCTTAAGAGACGAAGCTTATGCGGAGGTCCGCACCAAAGTTTTGAACGGTTCTAAAGTAGGTTCTAGAAAAGCTGACTGGTTTAGTCAAGACAGATCGGCACCAAGAACGACGGAATTGAACCAAAGCACTCCCGGAGAGCCAATGCCCGAAATCATTTTCAACGGACCGGCCGGTCGCCTTGAGGGCCGCTATCAGCCTTCGAAGCAGAAGAGCGCACCGATTGCGATCATCCTGCATCCGCACCCGCAGTTCGGCGGCACGATGAACAATCAGATCGTGTACCAGCTCTTCTACATGTTCCAGAAGCGCGGCTTCACCACCTTGCGCTTCAATTTTCGGGGCATCGGCCGCAGCCAGGGCGAATTCGACCATGGTGCCGGTGAGCTTTCCGATGCCGCGTCCGCGCTCGACTGGGTACAGAGCCTGCACCCCGATTCCAAGAGCTGCTGGGTCGCCGGCTACTCGTTCGGCGCCTGGATCGGCATGCAGCTGCTGATGCGGCGTCCGGAAATCGAGGGCTTCATGGCGGTGGCACCGCAGCCGAACATCTACGATTTCTCCTTCCTGGCGCCCTGCCCCTCTTCCGGTCTGATCATCAACGGCGATTCCGACAAGGTCGCGCCGGAAAAGGACGTCAATGGGCTCGTCGAGAAGCTCAAGACGCAGAAGGGCATCCTGATCACGCATAAGACGGTACCGGGCGCCAACCACTTCTTCAACGGCCACGTCGAGACCCTCATGGCCGAATGCGAAGACTATCTCGACCGCCGGCTCAACGGCGAACTGGTACCCGAGCCCGCGGCAAAACGCATCCGCTGAACCGCACCATTCCATGAGGCAGCCCGGGAATCCTGCACGTTTCCCGGGCTGTCGCTTGCCGTGCCTCTAGTGCCTGCTGAGATTCATTTTGAGTTTAGGCTGCGAGATGGATAATGGCGTTGAAGCTCGGGTCGGCTTTGTCGGCACGCATGGCAATGCGCTTGAATTCCCTGAGTACCGAGCGTGCGCTTCTCATAAGACGCGCGGCGCTGTAGGAGGCGTATCGGAGGACTGCAATCTCTCCTTTTGCCTCATCCCCTGTGCTCGTCACAGGGATGAGAGCAGCGCCGCGTCTGCGGCGCGGGGAGCGTTCTTTCAGCCCAAAGACTTGGGCTGGCTGGATTCCTGTGACAAGCACAGGAATGAGGGAACGGGGATGTGCGGCTCCTACAACTTTCGCTTGAGAATACGCGGGGGAATCGTCAACCTGTCACGCAATGAAAGGTTACGTCTACATGCTCGCCTCGAAGCGAAGCGGGACGTTATACACGGGCGTGACCGGGACCTGCCGTGTCGCCTCGCTATTTTCACGGTTGAGGGAAACACGCCAAGGGGCCGCACCCTCTCTACCCTCATCCCTGTGCTCGTCACAGGGATCCAGCAGCGCCGCGTCTGCGGCGCGGGAAGCGTTCTTTCAGCCCAAGGACTTGGTCTGGCTGAATTCCTGTGACAAGCACAGGAATGGGGAAATCAAACAAGCGGCGGCGGGCGGCCCGAATCTCAACAGGCCTTAGTCGTAAGCAGTGGCGGTCTAATGCCTGATCCACTGGGACACAGCGGGGGTCACGACACGCGCGGACGGCTCTGCGGATTCGACACGGTTGCGCCCCGCGGCTTTGGCGGCGTACAGCGCCTTATCCGCCCTCTGTAGCGCCGTTTCCAGCGGCTCTCCCGGTTCGATCGCCGCCACACCGAAGCTTGCGGTGATCGTCGCCGTCTCCGGGAGCCCGGGGATAGGCGTTGAGGCGGTGGCGGCACGCATTCCCTGAGCAACGACACGCGCATCGCTCAGGCCCACGCCGGGAAGAAATACCGCAAACTCCTCGCCCCCCAGGCGTGCCGCCGCAGCACGGCTGGGCATGAGTTCGAGAAGCACACGCGCGAACTGGCGGATTACCTCGTCGCCCGTGTGGTGGCCATAGGTGTCGTTGACGCCCTTGAACCGGTCGAGATCCGTAAGGATCAGCGCGCCCGGACCCTCGGCGTTGCGGGTCGGCAGCAAAGGGGCGACGCGCTCGATGAAGCCGCGCCGGTTCAGGAGACCCGAAAGGGCGTCGGTCTCGGAGCTGGCGCGTGCCTTGTCGACGATGTCCTTGACCATGACGCCCAACATCGCGACGCCGGTCCCGACGATCAGCGCGGCGCCGAACGCCTGCGAAATCAAGGCGAAGGGGCTCTGAAGATAGTCCGAAGCCGTGGCGCCCGCCCCCGCGGCGACGGCCGCATAGATCTTGACGAGGAAATGGAGCGCATTCATCGCGAGGAAGCCAATTAGGATCCAGTCCGCGTAGGAGCGGCGCCGGGAACGGATAACCGCGGCTGCGGTCCAGGCCTGGATGAGGAAGAACGGCGCCTGGTAGAAGAAGGCGTGCCGCAACGTTCCGCGCGGAAGATCGTAGATAAACAGATCGAGGATTACCGAAGCGGCGAAGAAAGCCGCAAGGGCCCACGGCTTTGACGGTACGCCATAAAAGAGCCCGAGGCCGAAACGCAGGAGACAAAAGCCGGCAAGGACACTTGCGAAAGCCCCGACGGCGAAGAGCTTGGGTACAGGCGTAAACGGCAGAACGGCTTCACAAATCGCAGCCAGAGAGGCTATGGCAAATCCAGCGGCGCACCAGGCTGCCGGCCGCCCCGGACGTCGTTTCGCGGCGATGACGAGAAAAGCCGCCGCGAATATCTGGGCAATGACGAAATTCACCGCCAGAAGTGAAAGTGCACCACCCATCGAAGTTCCGAAAGTCCTTCCGCGGTCAACGAGCCCACGGCTCTCCGCTGTCGTGGCGTAGGTTAGCGAAGGCGCGCGAAGAAATCATTAAGCCGACTCGGCTTGTGCGGGTTTTGCGGCCTGCCGACCTCCGCTTACCGGGCGGCTGACGCCGGTCGTCCCCGGATAGGTCAAAGGCAATCCGTACCGCGATCTCACGGCGAGGTAGGCCCAGGCCTCCGCTTCCATCGAATCCCCGTTGAGACCCGCCGCTTCCGCGGCAAGCACGCGCGCGCCCTCCGCTTCCGCAAGCGCGCGAAGGTCTCTCATGATTACGGAATTCAGGCGGCCGCCGCCGCAGACAACGTAGGTTGCCGGACTTGCCGGAAGATGGCGTGCGGACCGGACGATGCCGGCAGCCGTCACATGAGCGAGGGTACGCGCGCCATCCTCGAGGCTGGCATCGCTTGCCGCCGGAGGCGCGAAGTCGTTACGGTCGAGCGAGCGGCGTTTCTCAGCACTGAAGAACGGGTGAGAAAGATAACGGTCGGCGAGTTCCGGCAGGACGCCGCCCTCGCTCGCGATCATGCCGCCCTGATCGTAGGGAATGCCGGCGTGAGCCTCTACCCACTGATCGATCAGCGTATTGCCGGGTCCGCTGTCATAAGCGACGATTTCTTCGCCTGCGCCTATGTAGGTGAGATTGGAAATGCCGCCGATATTGACGAAGACGACGGGAGTGGCGAACGCCCCGATCTCGGAGAGACCGCGCGCCAGGGCGGCGTGATAGGCGGGAATGAGTGGCGCGCCCTGGCCTCCATTGGCCATGTCATTGGCCCGCATGTCATAGACCACGTCGAGCCCGGTCTCCCGCGCCAGCAGATCGCCATCGCCAAGCTGTACCGTCAAGGCTTGGTCAGGGCGATGCAGGACGGTTTGACCGTGAAAACCTATTACATCAACATTATCGGGTAAAATATTGTTTTCATGCAGAAACATCCGGACGGCCAGTGCGTGCCGCAACGTCAGGTCGCGCTCAAGGTCTGCGAGAGTACCCGGCCGCTCTTCTCGTTTGACAATCGACCGGGCATCTTCGAGGCCCTGTTTCAGGCGTTCCCGGAACTGCGGATCATAGGCATATCCGGCGGACGGGCCGCGATCGACGATGGTGTCACCGTCCGTTCGCACGACTGCGATATCTATGCCGTCCATGCTCGTGCCGCTCATCAGGCCGATCGCCGCCAATACCTTGCCCATGCATTATCCTCCGCCGAACGCGCGCCGCTTCCTACCCGCGTCTGCGTTCATAGCAAAACACCCGCCAAGCAAAAACGTGCACTTTCGAAGAAACAGTGATAAAGGCCCGGCGCACACGTTCTACCCAGCCGAAAGAGACAGGTTATGTCCGAGTTCAAGTCCGATTTCCTTCATACTCTCAGCGAACGCGGTTTCATCCATCAGACATCGGATGATGCCGGCCTCGACCAGCTGTTCCGGACGGAAACCGTGACCGCCTATATCGGCTTCGACCCCACGGCTGCGAGCCTGCACGCCGGCGGGCTCATTCAGATCATGATGCTGCACTGGCTGCAGGCGACCGGACACCGTCCTATTTCGCTGATGGGCGGCGGCACGGGCATGGTCGGCGACCCGTCCTTCAAGGACGAGGCGCGGCAACTGATGACGCCCGAAACGATTGCCGCCAACATAGCGAGCATCAAGACGGTCTTTTCGAACTACCTGAGATACGGCGACGGCCCCAGGGACGCGCTGATGATCAACAATGCCGACTGGCTGCTCGGCATCAACTACCTCGAATTTCTGCGCGACGTCGGCCGGCATTTCTCTGTGAACCGCATGCTGTCTTTCGACAGCGTCAAGATGCGGCTCGAGCGCGAGCAGTCGCTGTCCTTCCTTGAATTCAACTACATGATCCTGCAGGCCTACGACTTCGTCGAGCTTTACGAGCGCACCGGATGCCGGCTCCAGATGGGCGGTTCGGATCAGTGGGGCAACATCGTCAATGGCATCGATCTCGGCCACCGGATGGGAACGCCGCAGCTCTACGCCCTCACCTCGCCGCTGCTGACCACGGCCTCCGGCGCGAAAATGGGCAAGTCCTTGAGCGGTGCCGTGTGGCTCAATCCGGATATGCTCGGACCCTACGAGTTCTGGCAGTACTGGCGAAACACCGAGGACGCCGACGTCGCCCGCTTCCTCAAACTCTACACGACGCTGCCGATGGCTGAAATCGACCGGCTGTCGAAGCTCGGCGGTTCCGAGATCAACGAGGTCAAAAAGGTTCTGGCAACCGAGGTCACCGCCATGCTGCATGGGCGGGCGGCGGCGGAGCAGGCCGCCGAGACGGCGCGCAAGACCTTCGAGGAAGGTGCGCTTGCCGAGAACCTGCCCTCGGTCGAGGTCCCGGCTCCCGAACTCGAATCGGGGCTTGGCCTGCTGACGCTTCTGGTCCGCGCCGGTCTGGCCGCTTCGAACGGCGAGGCGCGCCGCCATGTTCAGGGCGGCGCCGTCCGGATCAATGACGATCAGGTCAGCGACGAACGCCGCATCATCGGAAGCGGCGACGTGACCGGCGACGGCGTCATCAAGCTCTCGCTCGGCAAGAAGAAGCACCTGCTCGTTCGGCCCGTGTGAGCGGGTGACAAGGCAATGGGAACCTGAGGCCGGCCGCAGCGCCGGCCTTTTTATTGAAACTCGAAAATGTTGCGGAAGACGCCCGGCGCTATGATCGACAGCGGGTTGATCGTCAGATTCGGCTGGCTGAACGGACCGGTGAGTTTGAACGTGATGCCGAGCAGACCGCGGTCACGGCCATTTCCGAGCAGGACACCGATCAGCGGCAGCTCACCGAAGAGCCGGTTCAATCCATAGGCCGGCATGAACGTTCCCGTCATGTCCATGCGGCCGTTGGAGTCGCGGACGGTACCCTGGAACGTCGCGCCGACGTCGACGCCGCGGACGACCCCACTGCCGACGCGGATCGCGCCCTGATCCAGCAGGAGTTGCGCGTAACCACGCTCGAACTGAGCCGTACTCACATCGATATCGCGCCGGACCGCCTCATTGAGGCTGCGCCCGTCCTGCCCCGCCCGTGTCGAGACCATCGATTGCAGCCTCTGCTC
Source organism: Sinorhizobium sp. 22678 (assembly GCF_052044265.1). Classification (NCBI taxonomy): domain Bacteria; kingdom Pseudomonadati; phylum Pseudomonadota; class Alphaproteobacteria; order Hyphomicrobiales; family Rhizobiaceae; genus Sinorhizobium; species Sinorhizobium sp. 22678. Next base: position 187,729 of record NZ_JBQEMS010000010.1, read on the forward strand.
CCCGACGAGCGAGAACTTGCGGATATCCACGGTCCCACGCCAGGAATTTGCCCCGCGATCACGCAGTCGCAGATTGAGGAGGCCGCCGCGCATATTGCGATAGATATCGATGAAGCGCGCGAAAGCCCCGGCATCGCTTGTCGTCAGTTCCAGTGTGTTGTCCGCCCCGGCCTTCACCAGTCTGGCGACGACGGCCTGACCGCTTGCAGTCAATGCAGAAAGATCGACATCGTCGATCTGCTGGCCGCGGCTCGAATAGGCCAGGTTTACATTCGAGAGCACTTCGCCATTAAAGCCGGTAACCCGATCGAGCCGCGCATTGATCTTCACATTGCCCGACCCTTTCGACCCCGATCCGCTCTTCACGCGGGCGAGCGCCGGCCGGATGTCAGCCGCAGTGCCGGTCAGGTCCACCGAATAGCCTCCATTGCTGCGCCCGACCGTGACGGCGAAATCGTCTCCGCTTGCGAGGCGCACGCCGCGCAGCCGCGCCGCCGCAAGACCCGATTCGTCGACGCGCAATTCGCCGGTGCCGCCAAAACCCTCACCGGTGAGCCGGAGGTCGTTTATTTCCGTGATGCTGCCGACGGGCCGGATTGTGAACGCCGCCTGTGCGGCGATGCCCGCCCCCTTGCTCCAGCCGATCCAGGGAAGCGACAGGACGGCCTTGCCGAGGTCGGCCTTCACCGTCTGACTGCCGTCTTCCGCAAGCGATACGTCGATGCCGACGGGCCCCTTGACGATGCCGGACAGCGCCGGGGCGATTTTCGCCCGCGCGGCATCGTCGAGCGTCCCCGAGATTTCTCGCGTTCTCGTCACACCCGCCGAGCCGTCCACCGGTTCGGTGAGCGCGACACGCATCTTCGCACCGTCGATGAGGGCATTCGCCTGAAGCACCGCACGCTCGTTGTCGATCCGCATCTTACCGTCGAGATTGGCGATCGATCGTCCCGCTATGGGCCGCTTTATCGTGACGTCCTCAAGCTGCATTTCCACCTGCCACAGCGGTGGCGGCGGCATCTGGTCGGATATGAGGCCAAACCGCGCGCCCACCAGCGCCGTCATAGGTCCGGCGAAATCCTCCGGCGCGAAAGGCGTCTTCTGAAGGGCCTGGATGGGCTTGTAGCGAACGAGCTCCGCTATCGCGTCCGCCTGTCCGGCGACCTCGATCTTCATTTCCGCCATCAGCGGCTTCTCATAGACGTCGGCGATAACGAAATCCCCGCCGTTCAAGGCAACGGACCGCCCGGACGGGAAAAAGGCGGCACCCTTCCGGACCGCAACGGACATGCGCTCGCCGCTCAGGCTGAAGTGCCCGGCCGTGTCGCGCAGCGGCGGGATCTCACCGGCGATGTTGATGCGCGTCTCGTCGATGGCGAAGTTGATGTTGAGCTCCTTTTCGTCGAGCCTCAACTCACCGCCGCTGCTGGCGATGCGCCCCTCTGGTATCGAGACCTCGATGCGTGCATCGCTCACCGTCCCGCCGAAGAGATTGCCGATCGCCCAGCGGCGAGCCCCCTTCGCGAGCCACCATGGCCACAGCTGCTTCACCGCCCGGGCATGCAGCCTGTCGCTGAGTGCGGCGAAACTGATCCTTGGCGACGTCTTGCCGAAGGCGACCGAGAGCGAGCCCGCCATGGAACCGAGCGGGCTCGATATTGCCAGCTGATCGAAGATCAGCCGGTGCGCGTCGGACTCGAATCGGCCGCTCGCCTTGGCGTCAAAGGCAAGCGGCCGCTCCTGAATGTCTTCGGGATCGGAACTGGCGTTCTTGAGCAGAAGATCGACCGCAAAGCCCTTGCGATCGGCGCCGGCGATCTTGTCGAGGTCGATCAGGGCGCCGGTAAAAGGGAAGCTCGAACGGCCGATCCTGATCATCGACGATAGAATTTCGACGGAGGCCCGCTCGAAATCGTAGGAGAGGTTCAGGTCAGAGGAATTGAGAGTCGAGACGAGACCGCCGGCGTGGAATGAACCCTTGGAAGTCTTGACGGTTGCCGTAAGTGCAGGCTTCCTGCCGTCCGTCGCGCGAGACGCGTTGAGCGTCACATCGGCGGTGGTCTCGATGCCGAAGGCCTCCTCCCTGGCCGATTTCCCGTGATAGAGGAACGGCGAGAGCGAGAGCGCGTCGAGGCGGGCCTCGAAGGCAGCAATGCGCCCATTGTTGCCGAGAGCCTTTGCCGTCAGCAGCGACTCTGTCCCATCGACTGCGATCGTACCGGCAACGCGCATCGAACTGTCCGGATCGTGGCTGAATTCCAGCGTCTTGATCTCGACGGGAACAACGCGCCCCCGGACGCCGCTGACTTTCAGGCTGAAATCCGAGAGCACGACGGTCTGCGTCGCCCGCCCCGCGGTCAACCGTGACATCCGGTCGCCCTGCGCGAACAGCTCCTCAAGCGCGTTACCCACATCTGCGATGCGGATGGCGGTGAGATCGATCGGCTCGCCGCGCGGCAAGAGGCCGGTGTCGAGTTCGCCTCCTTCCGCTTCGAGCCTTGTGACGTCGATGCGGCCGGTCGCCAGCGCGAAGGGATCGAGGGCGATCGAGATCGCACCGAGCTTGGCGAGGTGCCGGCCCGAACCGCTCTCCTTCAGAGTCACGCCGCGCGCCTTGAGCGCAATTGCGCCGCCGCCTGTCAAGCGGATGACCGTGCTTTCGACATCGGCGCGGTAACCCTGGCCGAGCGCGGCGTTGAGCGCGTTGCGTGCCCGGGCATTCAACGGTCCGTCGACGACCCCGCTTTCTATGATGGCGACGAGCGAAGCAACGGCGATGAAGACAAGGAGGGAACAGCACAGGAAAAGCCGTGCGCAGAAGCGCCACGCCCCGCCCGGGCGGGGCGTGTGCACAATGACCGGGTCGTGCGCCTGGGCCGAGGGCAACGCGTGCAGCGCGACGATGTCCTCTCTGCGAAAGTCGACTTTTTCGCCGCGGATTTCAGTCATCGGCCCGAGCGTCCGACCTGATCGCCCCATTGCGTGTTTCCCATCGGGCCGCTGCCACGTGAGCGATGGCCGGGTCTTTCATTCGCCCCATTTAGATCGATACTCGTCCAACCAAATCAACATGCTTCGTCTCTCGCGGGAGCGAGAGGACTAGTCATTTCCCCTTTCGCGCAAGATCGCTTGTGGCATTGAGCCAGCACGATTTCACCTCCACTCGAATCCGAGTTAAAGGATCATACAGTAGCTACGAAGCCGTCCGGCACCTGTCAAATCTATCACAACTCTTCTGGACGGACTTCGGCGATCTCCGATATGCCTCAAGCGCACTGCATTCGATCCCGAAGACGCTGCACGATTTTGGGACATGCATTAACCGCGGAATGCCCACAAAACGTGACGTAAGAAAGGTTTGATCATGGCAGGATTGGGACAAGGCGATATCGCCCCGGAGTTCGAACTTCCTCGTGATGGCGGCGGTTCGATCTCGCTCGCTGCGCTGCGCGGAAAGCCGATCGTTCTGTTCTTCTACCCGAAGGACGATACCAAAGCCTGCACGGAGGAGGCTATCGCCTTCTCGGCTCGGCAGAAGGAATTCCAGGAAGCGGGGATTGCGCTCGTCGGCATATCGCCCGATTCGGCCAAGAGCCACGATCGTTTCACCAAGAAACACGACCTTACGGTCGCCCTTGGCGCCGACGAGGACAAGGCTGTGGCAAACGCCTACGGCGTCTGGGTCGAGAAGAGCATGTACGGCCGCAAATACATGGGCGTCGAGCGGACCACCTTCCTGATCGATCGGCAGGGCGTGATCAGCCGCGTCTGGGAAAAGGTCAAAGTCCCCGGCCACGCCGACGAGGTTCTGGCCGCCGCAAAGGCGCTTTGAGCAGATACGGCAAGACCATGACGCGACTTCCGCAATTCCACAGCCTGCGCGGCGCCGCCGTCGAAGCGATCCGTGCCGCCGATCTTGCCGTCAAGACCGAACTTGCGCAGGAGGCGGCGCGGCGCTGGCAGGCGCGAACGCTGTCCCTGCGCTCGCCTTTGGACCGCGCCGTGCCCGAACGGCCCGGCCGCCCGGAAAGACCCGTTCTGACGCCACCGACCCAGGTCAAGCGGCGCTCGCTCGGCTCGCTGAAAGGGCGCATCGCTCTGCTGCACGCCATCGCCCACATCGAACTGAACGCGGTCGATCTGGCCCTCGACATCATCGCCCGCTTTGCATCCGAGCCGGTGCCGAATTCCTTCTTCGACGGTTGGATGCAGGTTGCCTTCGAAGAGGCCAAGCATTTTCGCATGGTACGGCAAAGGCTGAACGACCTCGGCGCAGATTATGGCGACCTTCCCGCCCATGACGGCCTCTGGCAGGCGGCGCACGACACGCGCAACGACCTCACCGCCCGCCTGGCCGTCGTTCCGCTGATTCTCGAAGCCCGCGGCCTTGATGTGACTCCGGCACTGCGTGCGAAGATGCGGGAGACCGGCGACGATGAGAGCGCTGCCGTCCTCGACGTCATCTACGAAGACGAGAAGGGCCACGTCGCGGTCGGAGCGAAATGGTTCCGCTTTCTCTGCGCCCGGCAGAAGAAGGACCCCGCCGCCACCTTTCAAACGCTCGTGCGGGCGAATTTCCGGGGACCGCTCAAACCCCCGTTCAACGACATTGCCCGGGCGGAGGCGGGATTGACCCCCTCCTTCTACCGATCGATGACCGCCTCCACCAACATCTGAGATAGCGTCTCGCACACACGCTTTATTAACCCTAACAAAGTGTAATTGCCGTCGAGCAACGCGAACTACGGCGCAGCGCGTCTACTGACGCGCAACTGGGGCGCATCGGCGGGGGTGATGTGGTGTCTGTTGGTTCGGTAAACGCCTTCGGCAAACGCAGGCAAAGTCACGTCCTGATCCTGGCGAGCGGCGACAGGGTCCGGCACATGACTGTCCGCCCATGGATGACGACCCTGGCCATCTGTTTCCTGGGAATGTTCGGCACAGGATATCTCGCCGCAACCACGTATCTGGTGCTTCGCGACGACCTGATCGGCGGAACGATCGCACGGCAGGCGCGCATGCAGCATGAATACGAGGACCGGATCGCTGCACTGCGAGCGCAGGTGGACCGTGTCACGAGCCGGCAATTGCTGGATCAGCAGGTTGTCGAGCAGAAGGTCGAGAAGCTTCTGCAGCGGCAGCTGGCACTGACCTTGAGAAGCGGCCAGTTCGGCGCACTCCCGGAAAACGGTACGGCCCTTGATCATGCCGGACAGCAAAACCCTCTGCCGGCGACGGAACCGCTGGCCTATGACGGGCGCGCAGAAGCTCGGAGCGGCGTCAAGGCCATCGAGACGATCATGGGTATTGCCGGCAAGGATGATGACCGGCCTCCCCGCTCCGCCGTACTCGGCTATGCACCCGTCTCCTCCGGGAATGTGGATGGCGAAAGCGCTTCCGACCGGGCCGACCGGGTGTTTTCCAATGTTACGCTTTCGCTTAAGGGCGTGGAGCGCGAACAGATGGCGCATCTCCGGCAGATGACGGACAGCGCACTAAGGACGTCCGCGACGATCAGGGCGATCGTGGAGGATACCGGTTTCACGCTTCCCGCAGCCGACGAAGCGCTCGCCACGGATACGGTCGCGGAAGCCGGTGTCGGCGGTCCCTTCGTCGAACCGCAGGACGGAGACGTATTCGATCGGTTCCTGGTCGGTCTCGATACTGCTCTCCTGGAGCTCGAGCAGACCCGTGACGCAGCAAAAAGACTTCCTCTCGCCAGCCCGGCACCGGCAGCCGATGTCTCCAGCGGCTTCGGAAATCGCTTGGATCCGTTTCTCGGCCGTCCGGCGCTGCACGCGGGGACGGACTTTCGCGCACCGACCGGCACGCGAGTCCGCGCGACCGCCGATGGCACCGTAACGGCCGCGGGGTCTGCGGGCGGCTATGGAAACATGATCGAAATCGATCACGGCAACGGCGTGTCGACCCGCTATGCACATCTGTCGGCAATTCTGGTCGATGTCGGCGATGTGGTGAAGGCAGACGCGGTCATTGCCAAGTCGGGAAGTACCGGACGGTCGACGGGACCGCATCTTCATTACGAGGTTCGCCTGAACGGGCACGCCGTCGATCCGGCGCGCTTCCTGAGGGCCGGAACGGAGCTCGCCGGCTATCTCGATTGACAATGGGCGTGCGGGCCGCTACCTCTCCCGCGCCTGACGCGAAAAGCATGAGAATCGGGCGGATTCAACTTCCAGTGTTTCAACGTGCTGGATTTCTTGACTTTCGGCGCCTTTGGTCGTATGAGCGCCGCCACATGCTGCTGCATTTTCCAACGATCGATCAGAGTTCATCAGAACCGGAACGGAAACAGTTTCCCCTTTGACCAATTTCGCTGACCTTGGCCTGAGCCAGAAAGTTCTCTCCGCAGTTACCGATGCGGGCTACACGATACCGACACCGATTCAGGTTGGTGCCATCCCGCCGGCGCTTCAGCGCCGCGACATTCTCGGCATCGCCCAGACCGGAACCGGCAAGACCGCATCCTTCGTGCTGCCGATGCTGACCCTTCTGGAAAAGGGACGCGCACGCGCACGCATGCCGCGTACTCTGATCCTCGAGCCGACGCGCGAACTCGCTGCGCAGGTTGCCGAGAACTTCGACAAATACGGCAAGAATCACAAGCTCAACATCGCGCTTCTGATCGGTGGAGTTTCCTTCGACGAGCAGGACCGCAAGCTCGAGCGTGGCGCCGATGTGCTGATCTGCACGCCCGGCCGCCTGCTCGACCATTGCGAGCGCGGCAAGCTCCTGATGACCGGAGTCGAGATCCTCGTCATCGACGAAGCCGACCGCATGCTCGACATGGGCTTCATTCCCGACATCGAGCGAATCGCGAAGCTCATTCCCTTCACGCGCCAGACCTTGTTCTTCTCCGCGACCATGCCGCCCGAAATCCAGAAGCTTGCGGATCGCTTCCTGCAGAATCCGGAGCGGCTCGAGGTGGCGCGCCGGTCCTCGACGGCCATAACCGTTACGCAGCGTTTCGTAGCCGCACACGGCAAGGACTACGAGAAGCGCGCGGTGCTTCGTGAACTCATTCGGTCCCAGGAGGATTTGAAGAACGCGATCATCTTCTGCAATCGCAAGAAGGATGTCGCCGAACTCTTCCGCTCGCTCGATCGCCATGGCTTTTCGGTCGGCGCGCTGCACGGCGACATGGATCAGCGTTCACGCATGGCCATGCTCGCCAATTTCAAGGACGGCAACATCAAGCTGCTGGTCGCCTCCGACGTCGCGGCGCGAGGGCTCGACATTCCCGACGTCAGCCATGTCTTCAATTTCGACGTGCCGATCCACGCTGAAGACTATGTCCACCGCATCGGCCGAACGGGCCGTGCTGGCCGCTCCGGCGCCGCTTTCACGATCATCACGAAGCGCGAGACGAAGTTTTCCGATGCCATCGAGAAACTGATCGGCCAGAAGGTCGAATGGTTCAACGGCGACCTTTCGGAATTGCCCGAGCCGATGGAGAGCCACGACAGCCGTCGCGACCGCGGCAGCGACGGGCGCAAGGATCGGAAGAGGGAGCGTCCCGGCAAGGTTCACGCCGATCGCAAACCTGTCACGGCTTCAGGCAATAATACAGAAGAACTCGAAACAGTCCCGGAAAGGGTCGACGCGGTGAAGATCGAACGCAATGCCGACAGCAAGGATCGTCATAACGGCCGTAGCGACCGTCCCGGCCGCGCGCAGAATGCAGCCAATGACGACAATCGCGACCGTCGCCAGCGCAACCGCCGCGATCATGACGACGGTCCGACGCCGGTCGGTTTCGGTGACGACATTCCGGCCTTCATGCTGATCATGGGCAAGGCCTGATTCTCCGCTGATGGCACTGCCCGGTATCGATTTCCCCGGTCTCGGCTGCGGTCTGGCAATCCTGCGGGATGGAAAGATCCTCCTTTGCCGACGCCTGAAGGCGCCGGAAGCCGGTCACTGGAGCATCGTCGGCGGTAAAGTCGATCATATGGAGCTCGCGCAGGATGCGGCCCGACGCGAGGCGGAGGAGGAAAGTGGCCTTTCCATCCATTCGACCCGCTTTCTATGCATCAGCGAACAGATGATCGAAGCCGATCGGCAACATTGGATCTCGCTGATCTATGTGACGGAAAATTTTTCCGGCGAGCCGCGTCTCACCGAGCCGGACAAGCTCTCCGACATCCGCTGGTTCGACCTGACCGCCCTGCCCCAGCCTCTCTCCCGATTTGCGGCTGATGCGGTGCGGGCGCTCGCCTGAACCCCGCCACTCACCCTACTTTTTCGCCCTGAGCGCGGCCGCATAGGCAAGTCCAACCCAGCGCGCCATTTCATCCGGGTCGTCCCAAGCCGGCTCGGGGATGCTCCAATAGGGCATTTTCACCGGCTTGCCCTTGCCTTCATAGGTCCACTGCCGCGCGCCTGCTTCCTCGAGCGCCGGCGCCGATTCGGCATCGCCCTTCAAAAGAATTTCGCCGTTCACTTCCAACGCAAGAATGATGCCGTCGAAATAGATGCCCTTGCCGCCGAACATGCGGCGAATCTTGACCGGGCCGAGTGTTTCGAAAATCTCCTCGATTGCCGCATTGTCCATCGCTCAATCCCTCAATAGCCCGCCGGCAGCCACTATCGCCTCCGGCGTGTCGAGATCAAGACGCGCCGCAGCACCGAGTTCGACGTCGATCACCGGCAAGCCGCAGCGCTCGACGATGTGCCTCGCCCCGACGTCGCCGACGAGCTGACGGACGGCATGGAAGGTCTCCTTCGGCAGAATGACCGGGTTGCCGCGCTGCCCGTCGGCGACGGCACGCACCACGGCACGGCCGGATTCGGATTCAAAGGCAGCGATCAACTTCGCCAGGTGTGCCGAAGTGATGCCCGGCATGTCGGCAAGCATGACGAGCATGCCGCCGGCGTCGGCATCGAGGGCGGAGAGACCCGCAATCAGCGAAGCCGCCATCCCGCTCGGGTAATCGGGGTTCGAGACGAATGTGGCCTGCAGCCCCGCGAGTGCCGCCCGGATCTCCGCCTCCCGATGCCCTGTTACCACGATCACTCTGCCCGGAGCCGCGGCGATGGCGGTTTCCACCGACCGGCGCACGAGCGGCATGCCCTCGAACTCCGCAAGCAGCTTGTGGCGGCCATCCGGCCCCATCCGGCTCGCCTGGCCGGCTGCGAGCACCACGATCCAGACGGGACCCGGCCGCTTGCCGCCGGTGCCTTCCCGAGGCTGCGGACGCGTCGGGATTTCCTTGAGCAATCCGCCGACGCCGAGCCCGGTAATGTCGGCATTGCTCGGCCACTCGCCCGCGATCAATCGATCGAGAATCCAGTCGAAGCCGTTTTCTCGCGGGCTTCGTGCACATCCGGGAGCACCCAGGACCGGAATATCCCCTAGCCGCCCGAGCACGAGCAGATTGCCCGGGTCGACCGGCATTCCGACGTGTTCTACGACGCCGCCCGCGCGCCGGATGGCGGCAGGGATCACATCGTCCGGATCAGCCACGGCCGAAGCGCCGAAGACGATGATCAGGTCGTGCGAAACGGCAGCGTCCGAGATCGCGGCGGCGACCGCTTCGGTGGTGTGGGCCACGCGTTGCTCGCTATGGAGGCGGCTGCCGGATTGCAGGAGCCTTGCGGTGAGAACGGCGCGCGTCTTGTCCATCACCTGGCCCTTCAACGAAGGCAGCTCGGTCGCCACCAGGGCCGCGCGCCGCGGCGTGAACGGCTTGACTTCGAAGGCCAGATCCGCCCGAAGCAGTGCCTGCGCTCGCTCCACGAGCGCTTGCTGCACGGCCAGCGGGATGATCTTGATCGTAGCCACCATGTCGCCCGCGTCGACGGCAACATGATCGGCAAGGCAGGCGAGCGTGATCGCCGGATCTATACGGTTCAGCTGATCGACGACGGCGCGATTGGCAACGAAAAGACCGGCAACGGTAGCATAGACGTTGACCCGGCCCGTGGCAGCCCGCGAGAATCGCAGATGATCCGGGGCGATTGCCGCAGCTATGCGCGCCGCGGCTTCGTCCTCCGCCAGGTCGTCCGGCTCGAGCCTCGCGACAATGACTTCCGTAAGATCCGCTTCGGCAAGTGCCGCGACATCTTCGGCGCTCAGGCGATGCCCCTTCGCCAGTTTCATGGTGCCGATCTTTACCGAATGGCCCAGGAGAGCGCCTTCGGCATCGGCGAGCCGCACGGGTCCGAACCTCACTTGGCCCCCTCCACCGGCAGGTTCACGTCGCGACGCCGCAGCGCCCCGATGATTTCCGCCAGCACGGCAACCGCAATCTCGGCCGGGCTCGCGGCACCTATATCGAGGCCGATCGGGGCGTTGATACGTGCGATCGCCTCCCCCTGCACCCCTTGCGCCTGCAGGCGTTCGGTCCGAGCCGCATGGGTTTTGCGGCTGCCAAGCGCGCCGACATAGAAGCATCCCGCTTCCAGCGCCGCGCTGATCGGATAGTCATCGATCTTCGGATCATGCGTGAGAGCGGCGAGTGCCGTATAGCGGTCGAGCGGTCGAGCGGGCAGAACGTCTTCGGGCCAGTCTGCAAGAAGCTCGACGCCATGGAAACGCTCGGCCGTTGCAAAGGCGGTACGCGGATCGATGACCGCCATGTCGAAACCTGCGACCGGCGCCAGACGCGCCAATGCCTGCGAAATGTGAACCGCGCCGATCGCGACGATACGTGGGGGCGGCAGATGAACGTTGATGAAAAACGCCCTTTCCTCGACCTTCAGAAGACGGGGCCGGCCCGAGTGCAGCGCTTCGGAGACGGACGCGACCCATTCGGGCGGAATGCGATCGCCTTCGACAAAAGCCTGACTGCTGCCGTCCGAAAGATCGCCGACGACGACGGCGGCGCGCCGCGACGCACGGGCGAGATTAAGTGTCTGCAGTGTGCTCAGTTCCATCGTTCAGCCGTCAATTCGTTCGACATAGACGCGGATCCGGCCACCGCAGGAAAGGCCGACGCGCCAAGCCGTCTCATCGGCCACTCCGAATTCGAGAACCCGCGGCGTACCGGACGCAATCACCTCGGCCGCCTCCGCAATAACCGCGCCCTCGACGCAGCCGCCGGAAACGGAACCCTGAAAATTGCCTTCGCCGTCGATCACCAGATGGCTGCCGACGGGACGGGGCGCCGAACCCCAGGTTTCGATCACGGTCGCGAGAGCCACGGAGCGACCTTGGCCGTGCCAGGTCTCGGCCACCTCCAGAGGATCGAGGATGTTCGGCTCGTTCTGCATGCTGCAACTCCGAAAATTGCACTCAGGCGATGATCCTGCATCGGATCAAGTCACATCACTGTGACGCATTCGCCGGCGCGCGGTCAACGGCCGGCCGTCCATGGTTCAGGAAGCGCCGCGGATCGGCATCGCGCGCTCCGCGCCCGGACAGCGATTTCACCAGATCGGCGACGGATTCGAGGTTGTGGATCGGGCGGAACTCGTCGACATGCGGAAGCATGGCCCTGACGCCTCGGGCGCGCGCCTCGAAACCATCGAAACGCAGCAGCGGATTGAGCCAGACGAGACGGCGGCAGGAGCGATGCAGGCGATCGATCTCGATCTCCAGTTCGGCCGTATCGTCGCGCTCGAGCCCGTCGGTCATCAAGAGGACAACGGCCCCCTGCCCGAGCACCCGGCGCGACCAACGGCGGTTGAATTCGTGAAGCGTCTCTCCGATACGCGTGCCGCCCGACCAGTCCTTGACTGCCGCTATGCAGTCGTCCAGCGCCTCGTCGGGGTCGCGGTTGCGCATCTGCCTCGTGACATTCGTCAACCGCGTCCCGAAAAGGAAAGTATGGACGCGATGGCGCTGTTCGGTCAGGGCGTGCAGAAAATGCAGGAATATCCGGGTATACTTGCTCATCGATCCGGAAATGTCCGCAAGCACGACCAATGGCGGATGGACGAGCCGGGGCTCGCGAAAGCGCGGCAGGATGAAGTCCCCGCCGAACCGCATGGCATCTCGCATGGTGGAGCGCGGATCGATCCGCACCGGGCGGTGGGACCGTCGATAGCGGCGCGTGCGTACCCGGTCGAGCGGCAGCAGGATTGCGGACAATGCCTTTCTTGCCTCCGCGATCTCCGCGGCCGTCATCTGGCCGAAATCCGCCTTGCGGAAGAGTTCGCGGCCCGAGACCGTGTAGCGTGCGTCGACCTCCACCTCCGGCGCTTCGCTTGGCTGCTGCGCGCCGTCCCGGCCGGCAAGAAGCGCATCACGGACGCGTTCTTCGCCGGCGCGCCGACGCCGATCCTCCCCGGAACGGGGCATGGCAATGGGGGACATGAGCGCGATCATCTTGTTCACCAGATCCGGCGAGCGCCAGAACAGCCGGAAAGCCTCGTCGAATACGGCCTGGTCTTCATGCCGCTTGACGAAGGTGCATTGGAGCGCTGCATAGAATTCGCCGCGGGAGCCGATGCCGATCAGCTTCACGGCACCGATCGCATCGGCGATGGCGGCCGGACCGATCCGCAGTCCCGCCCGCCTGAGGGCACGGGCGAAGAAGACGATATTATCGGCGAGCCTTCCATCATTCGCATGGGCTCCGGCGGTCATCCTGCTCAGCCCTGCGCCAGCAATTCGGCCTTCACCTCGGCAAGCAGGCGGCGGCCTTCGGCACCTTCGATCCGGGCGATGTCGTCCTGATATTTGAGAAGCGTCCCGAGCGTATCGGCGACTGTTTCGGGATCGAGAGCCAGCGCGTCGAGCTCCGTGAGTGCCGTGGCCCAGTCGATCGTTTCCGCGACGCCGGGGTTCTTGAAGAGGTCGAGCGCCCTCAACCTCTGAACATAGGCAACGATCTCGCGCGAAAGCGCCGCGTTGCAGCCCGGGACCTTGCGGCGGATGATCTCCAGTTCCTGCGTCGCCCTGGGGTAGTCGACCCAGTGATAGAGACAGCGCCTCTTCAAGGCGTCGTGGATTTCGCGGGTCCGGTTGGTGGTGATGATGACGATCGGCGGCTCGTCGGCCCTGATCGTCCCAAGCTCGGGGATTGTGACCTGGAAATCGGAAAGCACCTCCAGGAGAAAAGCCTCGAAAGCTTCGTCGGTGCGGTCGAGCTCGTCGATCAGGAACACCGGCGCCCGCCCGGCCGTCGTCGATATCGCCTGCAGCACCGGCCGTCTTATGAGGAACCGCTCGGAAAAGATGTCGCTTTCCACTCTCTGGCGGTCGACGGTGCCCGCCGCTTCCGACAGGCGGATTTCCAGCATTTGGGCGGGATAGTTCCATTCGTAGACGGCCGAGGCGACGTCAAGTCCCTCGTAGCACTGAAGCCGGATAAGGGGCCGGTCGAGGGCGCGCGCCAGCACCTTGGCGATCTCGGTCTTGCCGACGCCGGCCTCGCCTTCGAGGAATAGCGGGCGCTTCATCCTGAGGGCCAGGAAGAGAACGGTCGCAAGCGCGGTTCCGGCGAGATAATCCTGCGCCTCCAGCATCGCCCTCGTCTCGTCGATGGACTGAGGCAGCTTTCCTGTCACCTGTCTCGCCATGCTTCCTCCCGCGTGGACGAAAACCTATAGCGTGTGATATCCGCGGTCCACATAAATGAGCGGTGGCTGCTTCGGGCCGAGCTGCACATCCACGACCTCGCCGATAAGGATGAGATGTGTGGCCACTTCCTTGACTTCGATCAGGCGGCAGTCGAAGGCAGCGATCGCCTCGACGAGGATGGGTGCACCGGTCGTGCGCTGCGTCCACCGGCCGAGGGCAAAACGTCGTTCCATGTCGAGCTGGTCGCGGCCAGAAAAGGCGTGAGCCAGGGCGTGATGCTGGGAGCCGAGCAGGTTCAGCGCGAAACTGCCGCCACGCGAGAAGATGTCGTTGCGCCGGTTGGCTGCGTTGAGGCAAGCGAGCACTGTCGGCGGATCGTCCGACACCGAACAGGACGCGGTAATCGTGACGCCACGCCGCTCCTTGCCATCGGCCGCCGTAATCAGCTGCACATGCGACGACATGCGGCTCATCGCATCACGGTAGGTTATCGGGTCCAGCCGGGTCTTCTCCAACACATCTCGCTCCGGAACGATATCTCGCACATACATAGACTCTCGCGGAAAATATGAAACCCGGCGATGCGAGAATCTTGCGGATCAGCGGCGCTTGCAATCGATGCGGCGACAAAGCCTCGTTATGCCTCGATCTTTTCCTTTGACGGGCGCGCCCACATCCTTAAAACATGGCGGTCGATAGCGGGAAATGACATGCCTAGATCAATCGCCACCAGCCTCTTTGTCGCTGCACTTGCGCTGACCGGTCCTGCTTTCGCTGCCGGCGTTAAGGTCGCGGTCGTGGCTCCCGAGGAAGGGCCTTTCGCCTCCCTCGGCAGGCAGATTTCTGCCGGGGCAGCATTCCAGACCGGCGACCGCGGAAGCCAGGTGATCCCGATCAACGAAACCTGCGATCCTGCCGGTGGCGAGGCGCTGACGAAGGCCCTGCTTGCAAGCGGCGCTGAAGCGGCGATCGGCTTTCTGTGCACCGAGAGCCTTGAGGCCGCGCTGCCGGCCCTGGCCGAAGCCGGCATTCCGGCGATCACCGTCAGCGTCCGTTCCGACATCCTCATGGAGGACGCACTCAAGAAGGAATGGCCGTTCTATCGCCTGGCGCCGGGCGGCAACGCTGAAGCGGCGGCGATCACCGATGCCATCGTCGCGAACTGGAAAGGCAGGCCGCTCGCTCTGATCGACGACGGGACGATCCACAGCCGCGAGCTTGTCGAAAGCGTGCGCAACGGGTTGGCCGAGATCGGCATAACGCCGGTTTTCACCGACACCTACCGCCCCTCGCAGGAGCAGCAGGTGAGCCTCGTGCGGCGACTGGCGAAGAGCGGTGCAACGCATGTCTTCACCGGAGGCGATCGCAACGATACGGCGGTGATTGCGCGTGACGCGAAAGCGGAAAACGTCCCGATAACCCTTTTTGGCGGCGACACGCTGAACGCTGCCGATCTCGACGTGCCGCTCGAGAACGGCGTCCTTGCCATGACGATACCCGACCCCGCACGATCGTCGGAGGCTGCGGCGGTGGCAAAGGCCATGCGCGCCGCCGAGATCGAGCCCGAGGGATATGTTTTGCCCGCCTTTGCCGCAGTGTCGCTCCTCGAGCAGGCAAAGGACCAGGCGGCAAAAGACGGCAGCTCGCTTGCGGATGCCCTGACGAAAGGACCCTATCCGACGGTGCTCGGGCCGATCGGGTTCAACAATGCGCACGAGCTTGCCGAAACCCCTTACAGGCTGATGCGATGGCAGGACGGGCGTTTCGTCGATGCAACCGTTACGGACAATATGGAATGATGCGGAAAGGGGCCAGAAATCTCATCACGGACGTGCCAGGATTGCTGGTCGGCAATGCTGAGGATGTCAGGCTGAAATCCGGGGTTACGGCCGTGCTTTGCGATCCGCCGGCGACGGCCGCCGTTCAGGTTCTCGGTGGCGCTCCCGGTACGCGCGAGACCGAGCTGCTTGCGCCCCACAATACGGTCCAGGTGGTCGACGCGATCGTGCTCTCCGGTGGCTCGGCCTTCGGCCTCGATGCCGCCTCGGGCGTTCAGGCGGCGCTGCGCGAGATGGGGCGCGGTTTCGCCGTCGGCCCGCATCGTGTGCCGATCGTGCCCGCGGCGATCCTCTTCGATCTGGCAAATGGCGGCGACAAGGATTGGGGACGCTACGCTCCCTATCGCGATCTCGGCTACGAAGCGGCGCGAGCGGTATCGGCGGACTTCGGCACCGGCAGCACCGGCGCAGGCACGGGCGCGCTTACGGCGACCTTCAAGGGCGGTCTCGGCTCCGCGTCGACGGTGCTGGCCAATGGGATCACTGTCGGCGCCCTCGTGGCCGTGAATGCCGTCGGCTCCGCGACCGTCGGCGACACACCTCATTTCTGGGCTGCACCCTTCGAGATAGACGACGAGTTCGGCGGGCTGGGCCAGCCCACGCCCTGGCCGCAGGACGCCGCTACCCCGCGCTTCAAATTTCGGGAGCGGCAAGCGTCGGGGACGAACACGACCATCGCAGTCATAGCCACCGATGCGCTGCTCACCAAGGCGGAGACCAAGCGTCTGGCGATCGCGGCCCATGACGGCTTTTCGCGTGCCCTGTGGCCCTCTCATACGCCTCTTGACGGCGATCTGGTCTTCGCGCTTTCGACGGGCACGGCCGGAAAGACGCCGCTGCTTCAGGATTTCATCGATCTCAGCGCCGCGGCAGCCGCCACGATGGCCCGTGCGATCGCGCGCGGCGTCCATGATGCACGAGATGCCGGAGACGATCTGACACCTGCCTGGTCCTCACGCTCCTGATCTTCGCGCCGGTTGTTCGGGAGGCCCGAGAATGCTATGGCGCGGGAAAGAGCCGGAGCCCGATGATGACCCACCCAATTCGCATTGCCCCGTCGATCCTGGCGGCCGACTTCTCCAAACTCGGCCAGGAGGTTCGCGACGTCGCCGAGGCCGGCGCAGACTGGATCCATCTCGATGTCATGGATGGACATTTCGTACCGAACATCACCTTCGGGCCCGACGTCATCAAGTCGCTGCGCCCGCACACCCGGGCAACCTTCGACTGCCACCTGATGATCGCGCCGGCCGATCCCTTCCTCGAAGCCTTCGCGAAGGCCGGTTGCGACATCATAACTGTCCATGCCGAAGCAGGCCCGCATTTGCACCGCTCACTGCAGACTGTGAAGTCGCTCGGAAAGAAAGCCGGCGTCTCCATCAATCCGGCGACGCCGGAAAGCGCCATCGAATATGTCCTCGACACCGTCGATCTCGTTCTCGTGATGACGGTCAATCCTGGCTTCGGCGGCCAGAAGTTCATCGGCGCGACGGAGGAGAAGATCCGGCGGATCAAGGCAATGATCGGCAGTCGCCCGATCGAGATCGAGGTGGATGGCGGTATCGCGCCGGATACGGCCGGCGTCGCAGCGAAAGCGGGCGCCAATGTGCTGGTCGCCGGCTCCGCCATCTTCAAGGGCGATTCCGTCGATGCGTATCGAAGCGCCATCGAATTGCTCCGCACACAGGCGGAGAAGGCACGCGGATGAAGGCGCGCGCAGCAACTGCCGGCATCATGGTGGCGATGCTTGCCGCGGCCGGTGCCGCGGCCGGTGACTATGCCGCCTTCCAACCGATCGGCTTTTCATCGGATGGCGATGTCTTCGCCTTCGAGGAATACGGTATCCAGGACGGCTCCGGCTTTCCCTATTCGACGATCTACGTTCTCGACACCAATACCGACGCCTTCCTGCCAGGCGCGCCCGTGCGCGCCGTTGCGGAAGAGGACGGAGCCGATCTGCACACGGCGCGCGGTGAAGCGCACAGGCGCTCTGCGCCGCTCATCGATGCCTATCGTCTCCACCACACGCCGGGAGTGCTCGCCGCCTATAATCCTGTGACCGAGCTCGATGCAGAGCCGCGCACACTGACCTATTCCTCATTTCCCGCCGATGCATCGTTCCGCAAGGTTTATACGCTCAAGCTCGAAGAGAAGGTCTTCGAACCGGAAGGGATTTGCGAGGGCTTTCTGAAAGAGGTCAAAGGCTTCCGTCTGACGATGACCGAGAAGGCCGGAAAACCCGCAGCGGAAATACTCGAAGACGATCAGCGGATCCCACTGAGCCGGCGTTGCCCGACGAGCTACCGCATCGACGGCGTCGTGACCCATGTCAAGGCCGATGGCTCCGAGGTCCATGCAGTGATGATCCTGGTCGAGTCGCTCGGCTTCGAGGGCACCACCGACGGCCGCTGGATCGCGGTACCGGTGCGGATTCCCGGTTGATGGAGGGGAAGGCCGCGGTCCGGGCAAAGGTGCTCGTCGCAGCCCCGGACCGGCCGAAGCGCTTCCGTCTCGCGCATTCGGTTCCGAGCCTGCGGGAAGCGATCCTGGGCGCGCTCTGCTGGGGCTTCGCGATGGCGCTCTCGGCGTGGCTTGCACTTTGGTGGCGGGAAAATGACGCCACCTTCCACCTGAAAAGCATCCTCGCGCTTTACGCATGGGGCGGCCTCATCGCATGGCCGCTCTCGCTATTTGCCGCCCGTTGCCTGTCGCAGAACCGACCGGTCGAGACACGCTTTTCGGCCTTTTTCCTGTGTCTCACCGCCGGCACGATCGGAACGACGGCATTCCTGTTCGCGCTCGACTACCGCGCTTTCTATGCGCAGTGGCATGCGACGACCGGGACTCCCACCTGGATGTTCCAGTTCGCGTTCACGTCGCTGGCCGCCTTCTACCAGTTTCTGGTCCTCGGCGTCCGCCTTTATCTGCCGCTCGGTGCCGTCGCGCTCGTGGCAACGAGTCTGCTGCTCGCGCGATCGGACGCGCGGCAACGGCGTTGAGCTTCACCGCCATCTTTGATAGAGGCACAGCCATCCTCCACTCTCGACGAAAGCTTGAAGCCCATGATCTCCCGTTACTCCCGGCCGGAAATGGTGGCCATCTGGTCGCCGGAAACCAAGTTCCGCATCTGGTTCGAGATCGAGGCGCATGCCTGCGACGCCTTGGCCGAAATCGGCGTGATCCCCAAGGAAGCTGCAAAGACCATATGGGAAAAGGGCGGCGCGGCAACCTTCGACGTCGCCCGCATCGATGAGATCGAAGCCGTCACCAAGCACGATGTCATCGCCTTCCTCACCCATCTTGCGGAATTCGTCGGCCCCGACAGCCGCTTCATCCATCAGGGCATGACCTCTTCCGACGTGCTGGACACCTGCTTCAACGTTCAGCTCGTCCGCGCGACCGATCTCCTGCTCGCCGATCTCGACAAGCTGCTCGAGGCGCTGAAACGGCGTGCCTTCGAGCACAAGGACACGGTGACCATCGGCCGTTCGCACGGCATTCACGCCGAGCCGACGACCTTCGGCGTCAAGCTCGCGCTTGCCTATGCGGAGTTCGACCGCTGCAAGCAGCGCCTTCTCGCTGCACGCGAAGAGATCGCGACCTGCGCCATTTCCGGAGCGGTCGGCACCTTCGCCAATATCGATCCCCGCGTCGAGGAACATGTAGCAGAAGCACTCGGCCTCAAGGCTGAACCCGTCTCGACTCAGGTGATCCCGCGCGATCGCCACGCGATGTATTTCGCAACGCTCGGCGTCGTCGCCTCCTCCATCGAGCGTCTTGCAACCGAGATCCGGCATTTGCAGCGCACCGAGGTTCTGGAGGCGGAGGAATATTTCTCGCCGGGCCAGAAGGGCTCTTCCGCCATGCCTCACAAGCGCAATCCGGTGCTCACGGAGAACCTGACGGGACTCTCCCGCATGGTCCGCGCCTTCGTCGTTCCGGCCATGGAAAACGTCGCCCTGTGGCACGAACGCGATATCTCGCATTCGTCGGTCGAGCGCATGATCGGTCCGGATGCGACGGTCACGCTCGATTTCGCGCTGGCCCGGCTGACCGGCGTCATCGACAAGCTTCTCGTCTACCCGGACAATATGTTGAAGAATATGAACAAGTTCCGCGGACTTGTTCACTCGCAGCGTGTTCTTCTCGCCCTCACCCAGGCCGGTGTTTCGCGCGAGGATGCCTACCGGCTCGTACAGCGGAATGCCATGAAGGTCTGGGAACAGGGCAAGGACTTCCTCGAAGAACTGCTCGCTGACACGGAAGTCCGTGCAGCTCTTTCCGAAGAGGACATCCGGGAGAAATTCGACCTCGGCTATCATACCAAGCACGTCGACACGATCTTCCGGCGGGTTTTCGGTTCCGTCTAGGTAGAACGGAAACCGCTGATCCCGGAATGGCGCACGTTTTCCATGGCCCGCATTTGACGTCCTTCGTTCAAATGCGGGCGAAGTCTTTAGCGGTCCTTTAGGTGCTCCATGTGAAGCTTGCAGCTGTCGCAATCAGGTTTCGAGAAAACCATGGTTTACAAGGACAGCCTTCAGCGCGCCTCTTCGCGCGAAAAGACGAAGATAACCGGGACCGTCACTTGCAAGACAGGTTCGACCAACGGGATTGTGGTCGATCTTTCCGACGAAGGCATCTGCTTCAGGCTGTTCTTCGATATCGGCGCGCGGACCGGTCAGGAAGTGACGATCCGGAGCGAGGAGCTCGGCTTTCTCTCCGGCATGGTGCGCTGGGTCCGCGGCGACAGGTTCGGCATCAAGCTGAACCTGTCCTCGAACACGGCAGCCCAGATCTCATCCTATTACAAGTTCTTTCGCTGATCAGTGGCGATCCGAGCGGGATGTTGAGGCGGTCGCTCCCAACTCCCCGCTCGAGCGGGAGACCTATCGCGCCGGACCGGCCGGTTCCACCAGCTTGCGGTAGAGATGCCACGTCGCGTGGCCGAAGATCGGCATGATGACGGCAAGGCCGACGAAGACCGGGATGGAGCCGATCACCAGTCCGGCGGCGATGATCAAGCCCCATAGGGCCACCGGCACCGGATTGGCGAGCGTCGCTCTGACCGATGTTTCCATCGCCGTCAGCGCACCGACGTCGCGATCTAGGAGCAGCGGGAAGGTGACGACGCTTATCGACAGCACGACGACGGCAAAGACGAAGCCGACAAGATTGCCGACCAGGATCAGGTTCCACCCCTGCTCGGTGGTGGTCACACTGGTCCAGAACTCCGAGATCGAAGCCGGAGGCGTCGAACCGAAGATCGTTAGATAAAGACCCTGGGCGACCAGAAGCCAGACGACGAAGATGACGAAGAGGACAGCGGCAACCGCGAGGATCGACGGGATTGCCGGATGGCGATGCAGCCGCATTGCGTGCGGCCACCGCGCGTCCATGCCGAGTTCGCGACGCCTGCTGACCTCGTAGAGGGCGATGGCAGCAACAGGCCCGATGAGGGCAAAGCCGGAAGCGAGCGGATAGAGCAGCGGCAACATGTTCGCTCCCGCACTCCACGTCATCAGCACGACGCCGGCGATTGGATATATGAGGCACAGAAAAACATAATGCGACGGCTTTTCCCGGAAGTCATCCAGCCCGAGACGCAACGCGTCGAACACATCCGCAATGCCAATCTTTCGTATGCCGGGATGCGCGACGGTCGGATCTGCCCCCGACAGAACATGGAAGGTTGTCATGGCTCACACTCCTCAACGAACCAGAGCAGCCACGGACCCGCGACAGTGGTGTTAAAAGATGGGCCGCTGTCGAACCGCGACTGTGAGTGTGATTATACAGAAAATGCCGCCTCTGTCGCCTCCGCCTTGACTTCGGCCTTTTTCGACTTCAAATCGCGACGATCATGAAGGTTTCCGAAACACATATCCTCATCGTTCCCGGCTACACCAACTCGGGCCCGAACCATTGGCAGACCCGATGGGAGCGTAAACTGTCGACCGCGCGCCGCGTCGAGCAGGCAGAATGGTCGAAGCCGGTGCGGGAGGATTGGGTGGCGCGCATGATCGAGGAGGTCAATGCCGCAGAGAAGCCGGTCGTCATTGTCGCGCATTCGCTCGGCGTTGCCACGGCGATCCACGCACTGCCTCACTGCACGCGGCAGATTGCCGGCGCATTCCTGGTTGCGCCGCCGGACGTCGCCAACCCGAATATCCGGCCGAAGCACCTGATGACCTTCGGCCCCTATCCGCGCGATCCCCTGCCCTTCCCGTCGATCATGGTGGCCAGCCGCAACGATTCCTTCGGCTCCTACGAGCACGCCGGCGACATCGCCAACGCCTGGGGATCGCTGCTCGTCGATGCCGGCGACGCCGGCCACATCAATACGGAGTCCGGCCACGGCCCCTGGCCGGAAGGTTCGATGGTCTTCGCCCAGTTCCTGAGCCGCCTGCGGGCGTAGGACACGTCAGCGTTGGACGCCGCAACTCACGCCTGGCGGAGACCCGCTGCCGCCACACGCAGGTATTCGAGAAAGGTCTTCTGAAGCCTGCTCGGCAACCAGTTCTCCCGAACGGTGACACCGATCGTGCGCGTCCGGAGCCGGCTGCGCACCTCATCGGCGACCGGAATGCAGCCAAGGAGATTTTCTCTTTCCTCGATGGCGATCTGGCGGCGAGAGAGCATCGACAGCCGGTCGCTTTCCAGAATGATGCCACGCGTGAGAACGAGCGAGCTCGTCTCGATACTCGCCCTTGGCGCGTCCCCGCAACCAGCAAAAAGCGCATCGAAGGCGGCGCGTATAGGCGTGCCGGGACGCTGGGCGACCCATTGCTGGGCGGCGAGCTGGTCAAGTGATGCACCCTTTCCGCTGCTGTTGAGAAGCGGGTGCCCGAATCGTCCGACCACCGCGTAGGGGTCCTCGAAAAGGGGCTCCGCCCGCAACCCCTCGAGGTCGCTGCCCGAACGCAGCGCTCCGATCAGAATGTCGCTCGCGCCGGTGCGCAACTGCTGCGACAGAGCCTCGTAGGAGCCATCCATGACTTCCACCCGGGCATTCGGGTGCTCCGCCATAAGGGGGTTGACGGCGCGCGCAATCAACAGGGTGCGCGCAAGCGGAAGACTTGCAATCTTGATCCGCCCCTCCATTCGCCCTTCGATTTCGCGGATTTCATCCAGCGCCTGCTCCAGTTCGGTGAGGGCCACCTGCCAGCGCATCGCGAGGCGGCGGCCTAGTGTATTCGGCGCAACGCCGGCCGGGCTGCGCATGAGGATGGCCCTGCCGATATTGGTCTGCAGGTCATGCAATGCCCGGTGCAGCGCCGCCGGCGAGCCGCCGCCGCTGCGCGCCGCCTCGGTGATGGAACCGTTGCCGGAAAGGGCGATCAGCGCCTCGATCTGCCGAAAGGTTATTCGCGCGATACATTTGGCGACCAGCGTCGGATCGCGCTGCGAACTCATGCCGAAGAGCTCGGCCAGCGCCAATGCGATCTGGTTCTCCATGCGGCGTATCCGCGTCAAGAGAACCTCGCCGGCCGCCGTCGGCTGACTGCCGGCAGCATAGCGCGACAGGAGTTTCGCGCCGAAGCGGCGCTCGATCCCCGCGAGCGCCACCGAGACGGCGGGTTGTGAAATGTGCAGCTCGGCGGCCGCGCGGTTGAGGCTGCCCGTCTCGCAGACCTGCATGAAGACCCGCAGATGCCGGATGTTGATATCCATTGCGATCATCTGTGCTCCGGAGGCAGATTCGAAAAAAACTATAGCTCGGCTCGGCTTTCGTATTAGCACTCGGGCCCTGTCGGATGCCAGTGTCCACTCCGAAGAATGAAGGAGCATGGATATGCATCAAAAGACCGGACTCGTCGTCAGCGCTCATTCGGCCGACTTCGTCTGGAGGGCTGGCGGCGCGATCGCCGCCCACGCAAGACAGGGTTATGCAGTCACAGTCGTTTGCCTGTCCTTCGGCGAGCGCGGCGAGTCGGCGAAGCTCTGGAAGAAGTCGGGAATGACTCTCGAGGCCGTGAAGGCGGACCGTCGGCGCGAGGCGGAAAACGCCGCGAAGGCGCTCGGCGTTCGCGATATCCTGTTCTACGATCTCGGCGACTACCCCATGCAGGTGACGCCGGAAGCCTTCGATCGGCTGGTGGACCTCTACCGCGAAATACGCCCGGAGTTCATGCTGACGCACTCGCGGCAGGACCCTTATAACTTCGATCACCCGATGGCGACCGACTTTGCGCAGCATGCGCGTGTCATAGCCCAGGCGCATGGGCACAAGCCCGGCACGCCTGTACTCGGCGCCCCGCCTGTCTATCTCTTCGAGCCGCACCAGCCGGAACAATGCAATTGGAAGCCAAACTTGCTGCTCGACATCACCGATGTCTGGGAGAAGAAACTGGCGGCGATCAAGTGCATGGAGGGACAAGAGCATCTCTGGGAATATTATACCCGTGTCGCCCTCCAGCGAGGCGTCCAGGCCTCGCGCAATTCCGACTACAAGATCACCTATGGAGAGGCCTACGAGGCCGTCTTTCCGCATGTCACCGGTACACTAGGACATGGAGCGCTGGCATGAGCGTCGTTCACCGAAATATCGAGCGGACCGGTCAGAGCCTTGTCGATGCCCTGGCGGAGTGCGGCGTCGCGACGGTCCACGAGGCGATGGGCCGCACCGGCCTGATGCAGTCCTATATGCGCCCCGTCTGGCGCGGGGCGCGCGTGGCGGGTACGGCGGTGACGGTCTCGATACCGCCTGCCGACAACTGGATGATCCATGTGGCGGTCGAGCAGTGCCGCGAAGGCGACATTCTCGTGGTCGCACCGACCTCGCTGTGCGACGCCGGCTATTTCGGCGAATTGCTTGCAACCTCCCTTATGGTGCGTGGCGTGCGCGGTCTGATCATCGAGGCCGGGGTCCGGGACGTCAGCGAATTGGAGGAAATCGGCTTTCCCGTCTGGTCACGGTTCGTCTCGGCACAGGGAACGGTGAAGGCGACGCTTGGTTCGGTCAACGTGCCGATCGTCTGCGCAGGCGCCACCGTGGCCCCCGGCGATGTCGTCATCGCCGACGACGACGGGGTCATGGTCGTGCCGAAAGCGCAGGCAGAACAAGCCGTCGCGGCCTCGCGCGCGAGGCTTGAGAAGGAGCGCAAGACGCGTGAGCGGCTGGCCGCCGGCGAACTGGGACTGGACATCTACGACATGCGCGGCGCACTCGCAGCCAAAGGACTGAAATACATCGATTGAAGCGGGAGATGGCGCAGGAGCCATTTCCGCAGGGAGGACGAATGACCACGATTGCATTCATCGGCTTCGGCGAGGCTGCGCAGTCCATCGCCGGTGGGCTTGGCGGCCGGAACGCCGCACGGCTCGCCGCTTACGATTTGCGCTTCAACGACCCGGCTGCTTCCGACGCCCTGCGGGCAAGAGCGGCGGAACTCGGTGTCGAACCGCTCGACGACGTGGCCGGCATTGCTTCCGCGGATGTCGTCCTGTCGCTCGTCGTCGGTGCCGCGACGAAGGCCGTCGCCGCCTCGGCGGCGCCGCATCTTTCCGGCGAGGCGGTCTTCATCGACCTCAACTCCGTCGGGCCGGACACCAAGGCCCTCGCAGCCGGCGCGATCGCTACCGGGAAGGGCAGCTTCGTGGAAGGCGCCGTCATGGCGCGCGTGCCACCCTATGCCGAGAAGGTTCCGATCCTCGTCGCGGGCAAGCGTGCCGTCGAGGTGGCGGGGCGCCTGAACGCGCTCGGCATGAACCTCGAAGCGGTCGGCGATACCCCGGGCCAGGCTTCGTCGCTGAAGATGATCCGTTCGGTGATGATCAAAGGTGTCGAGGCCCTGCTGATCGAAGCTCTGTCCTCGGCGGAGCGGGCCGGCGTTACCGAGCGCATTCTTGATTCGGTCCAGGAGACCTTTCCCGGCCTCGACTGGCGGAATGTGGCCGACTATTACCTGTCCCGAACCTTCGAGCACGGCGCCCGTCGCGTGACAGAGATGACCGAAGCAGCCGAGACGATCGAATCGCTCGGACTGAACGCCCCCATGTCGCGGGCTGCCTGCGAGACGATCGCTGCCGCTCATGCGGCGATGAAGGATCAGGGGCTCTCCGTAAATGACGGCTATCGCGGTTTCGTGCCGGTGCTCGCACGCCGCCTGGCGAAGGACAGTTGAGATGGACGGTATCTTACAGTCGCTCGGCGTCATCTTCAGCCTTTCCGGCGTTGCCGTACTCGTCACCGGGGCCCTGCTCGGGATCGTCATCGGCGCCCTGCCCGGACTTGGTCCGTCGATCGGATTGAGCCTGCTCATCCCGTTCACCTACAATCTCGGCCCCGAGCTCAGCATGCTGCTGATGATCTCGCTCTATACCTCAGCCGAATACGGCGGCTCTATCAGCGCTATCCTCCTGTCGACCCCGGGCACGGCCGCCGCTGCGGCGACCGCGATCGACGGCTATTCCATGGCTCGACAGGGCAAGGCGAACGAGGCGATCTCGATTTCGCTGACTGCCTCCACCGTCGGCGGGGTTCTCGGCGGGCTTGCGCTGCTGCTGCTGGCCATGCCGCTCGCCTCGCTGGCGTTGAAGTTCGGACCGGCCGGGTACTTCGCCGTCGGCGTGTTCGGCCTGAGCTCGGTCGCGGCACTGTCCGGTGGTTCGCTGGTGAAGGGTCTTGCCTGTGCCGCCTTCGGTCTTGCGCTGGCGACGGTGGGCATAGATCCGATCGCCGGCACGCCGCGCTTCACCTTCGGACTTTTCCAGCTCTATGAGGGCGTACCGTTTCTGGCGGCACTCATCGGCCTCTTCGCCGTGTCGGAAGCGCTCGCGATGGTCGAGAGCCGCGTGGTGTCTGCGCCGTCCATCAAGGACAAGGTCGGCCACGTGTTCATGTCAGCGGCCCTGTGGAAGGAAACCTGGCGCTCCATGCTCTCCGGTTCGGTCATCGGCACCCTGCTCGGAATTCTTCCCGGTGTCGGCGGCAACATCGCCTGCTGGGTCGCCCGCGATTATGCCCGCGCCCGGGACTGCCATCCCGAAGAGTTCGGCAATGGCTCCGCAAACGGCATCGCGGCACCTGAAGCCGCCAACAACGCCACGGTCGGCGGCGCACTCGTGCCCCTCCTTGCGCTCGGTGTCCCCGGTTCCCCGACGACCGCGATCATGGTCGGCGCACTCATTATGCACGGCCTACATCCCGGTCCGCAGCTCTTCAACGAGGCGCCGTCGCTGGTCTATGCGATCCTTTTCGGGACAATCATCGCGTCGCTGGTGCAATATGCCGCGGGCTCTCTTTTCCTGCCGCTCATGGCCCGGGTAATGCGGTTGCCCGACGCGGTGATCGCCGTCGGCATCATGGCCTTTGCCGTTCTCGGCGCCTTCGCCATCCGCAACCTGATGTTCGACGTCTACCTGATGCTCGGGTTCGGAGTCGTCGGCTATCTGATGAAGAAGCTCCGCTTCCCGGTCGCCCCCGTCATTCTGGCTATGGTACTCGGCTATCTGGTGGAGTCGAACTATCGTACCGCGCTCGTGTCCTCGCAAGGCGACTACACGATCTTCGTCACCGATCCGATCAGCCTGATCTTCCTCATCCTGAGCCTCGTCAGCCTGCTGACGCCGCTTTGGCGACGGATCCAGGCGCGCCGCGCCAGTGCGCGGACCGAAGAAACGGCGGACTGCACTGTCCGTTGAAAGCATCCAACTGGAGGAGAAGACATGAGTATTACAAGAAGAACGTTCGGCGCGCGCATGGCAGGCGCGGCTGTGGGGCTGGCCCTCGTCCTGTCGGGATTTGCAGCACCGGCGAACTCCCTCGCCGCGGAATTTCCGGAAAAGCCGGTGACGCTGGTGGTTTGGGCGGGTGCCGGGGGAGCGCTCGACACTTACGGCCGCAAGCTCGCCGAGCTCCTGGAAAAGGAGGCAGGGTGGACGGTGAAAGTGGACAACAGGCCGGGCGGCAGCGGCGCCGTCGGCGTCTCGCAGATCATGACGCAGCCGGCCGACGGCTACAACATCCTCGTCCTCACCGGGACACTGACCTTCGGCATCGCCCAAGGCCTCATTCCCTTCGAACTCGAGGATTTCCGCCTGCTTCGGGCCATGCAGTCGGAGCCGTCTTCGCTTGCAGTGCTTTCCGACAGCCAATTCAAGACCGTCGACGATTTCATCGGATACATGAAGGGCAATCCGAACGGCCTGAAAGTCGGCGGCCATGCGCCCGGAGGCTTTCATCAGTACATGCTGTACCAGCTCATGAAGAAGGGCGGCTTCGAAAGCGGCTGGATCCCGCATGACGCGTCGGGCAAGGTGACGCTCGGCCTCCTCGGAAAGCACCTCGATGCTGCCATGATGACGCCATCGACCGGCCTTGCGCAGGTCAAAAGCGGCGAAATCAAGCTGCTTGGCGTTTCGACCGACGAGCGTAGCGCATTCCTGCCCGACGTACCGACGTTCAAAGAGCAGGGCTACGACATCGAGGGGGCGGTCTGGCGCGGTATCGCGGTAAAGGCGGGAACACCCGACGACGCCGTCGGCGCCATCCAGGCTGCAGTGGACAAAGTGACTGCATCCGAGGACTGGAAGAAGTTCCAGACCGAGCAGTTCCAGGATAGCCCCGACTGGAAGGAAGAGGATTTCACCAAACGGGCGCAGAGCGATCTCACCAACCAGCTCGAATTCCTCAAGGCCAACGGATACGTCGAATGAGCGGTCACGCATCGGGTGCTCCGGAACATGATCTCTCCGCCGGCCACGGCGGGGAGGCACCTCACGGGCACTATTGGCAAAACCTCGTCGCGGCTCTTGTGTGCATCGGCTGGAATGCGGGCTTCCTGCTGTTGAGCCTCGGGCTGCCGGCTGGACATTCACGAGGCGATGTCGGGCCGGGTTCGCTGCCCATTCAGGTTGCTGTCTTCGGTACGGCGGTGTCGGCTGTCTATCTCGTTCAGGTCCTGAGGGGCGTCGATCTCGGCGGAACGCACGGCAGGGTCGACATTGCGCGCGTCAGCGGCCTGATGGCCCTCTTCGTCGCCGTGTGTCTCGGCGCGAACTGGATCGGGCTGGCCCTTTGCCTCGGAATCGGCGCGGGCGTGGCGACGCTGCTCTTTCCGGGCGAGAAGCCGCTCGTCCGAGCCGCAGCAACCGGGGCCGGCTTCTGGGCGATCGCCTATCTGGTATTCGGCAAGCTGCTCGCGCTTCCTCTTCCTTGAAACGACCTGACAGGAGTGAACACATGACGCCAGACGGCATCGCGTGCATGATGATGAGAGGCGGCACGTCGAAAGGCGCCTATTTTCTCGCGGACGATCTTCCGACCGACGCTGGGGAGCGCAACCGGCTCCTGCTGCGCATCATGGGGTCGCCCGACCAGCGTCAGATCGACGGCATTGGAGGGGCCGATCCGCTGACAAGCAAAGTGGCCGTAGTCCGCGCCTCGGCTCGGCCCGGTTTCGACGTAGATTTTCTCTTTCTCCAGGTCTTCGTCGATCAGGCACTGGTAAGCGACAGCCAGAATTGCGGCAATATCCTTGCCGGTGTCGGCGCTTTTGCCGTCGAGCGCGGGCTGGTCGAAGCCGCGGAAGGCGAAACCGCCATCCGCATCTACATGGAGAACACGTCCCAGTCTGCTATCGCGCGCATCCGCACCGCGAAAGGCCGACCCGTCTATACGGGCGACGCGTCGATCGACGGGGTGCCGACTCCCGCCGCACCCGTCTATCTGACCTTCACGGACGCCGCCGGCTCAAGCTGCGGCGCATTGCTGCCCACCGGCTCGGCCGCAAACGAGATCGAGGGTGTTGCCTGCACGCTGATCGACAACGGAATGCCGGTCGTGGTCATGCGGGCGGCGGATTTCGGCCTGACGGGATATGAGAGCCGCGAAGAGCTCGAGGCGAACGAGTCTGTCAAGGCGCGTATCGAGCGCATCCGCCTCGCCGCAGGACCGCTGATGAATTTGGGTGACGTCACGAAAAAGTCGGTCCCCAAGATGACCTTGGTCGCCCTTCCGGTGAATGGCGGCGCCATCATGACCCGCAGCCTCATTCCCCACCGCGTGCATGCTTCGATCGGCGTCTTTGGCGCGCTCAGCGTGGCCACGGCGTGCCTGCTGCCAAACAGTCCCGCAGCGTCCCTCGCCACCTTGCCGGAGGGCGAGGAAAAAACCCTGGCCGTCGAGCACCCGACCGGCCGCATGGAAATCCTGCTTCGGCTCGACGACGCCGGCAGCGTGGAGGAATGCTCGTTTCTACGAACCGCGCGAAAACTCTTCGATGGTCGCGTCTTCGCATGACAGCGGGGGCGCCGCTCAAAGAAACGCCGCCCGGTCTCTGCCGGGCGGCGGCATGCAGGTGTCGTTTAGTTTTTCTGTAGCTGTGCAACCGCTTCCGAGAGCAATTCAATCATGCGGACGCGAATGTCGTCCTCGGATATGGCAACGCCAGCCGCGTCGAAATCGGCCTTGATCTTGCGCACGACGTCCTCGTGCCCGGCCTCTTCGAAATCCGCGGCGACGATCTCGCTCGCATAGGCTTCCGGGTCGGACTTGGCGAGAAGACCGGCGGCCCAAAGGCCAAGCAGTTTGTTGCGGCGGGCGGTGGCCTTGAACCTCAATTCCTCGTCCAACGCGAACTTCGCCTCGAAAGCCTTCTCGCGGTCCTGCATCGTCGTCATCAATCGATCTCCCTGAAAAATATGCTGCCCGAAGCACCATCGCCATAAACCAAAAGGCTCTCGAAAGTGCAATGCGCCTTTTCGCCTTCGGCGACTTTCATGATAGCCTAATCTAATCCGGGGATGGAAAGACACGCCGATTGTTAATTGTCTTCTTTTCGGATATGGACCCGCTGAGAAAATTCCCAATGCGCCTCCCAAGAGCGCCAACAACCACAGAGACAGATCCATGAATCGTCGCCGCCGTATCTACGAGGGCAAGGCCAAGATCCTTTACGAGGGTCCGGAACCGGGCACGCTGATCCAGTTCTTCAAGGACGACGCCACCGCCTTCAACAAGAAGAAACATGACGTCATCGACGGCAAGGGCGTACTCAACAACCGGATTTCCGAGTACATCTTCACGCATCTGAACAAGATCGGCATCCCGACCCATTTCATCCGCCGCCTCAACATGCGCGAGCAGTTGATCAAGGAAGTGGAGATCATCCCGCTGGAGATCGTGGTGCGCAATGTTGCCGCCGGCTCTCTCGCCAAGCGCCTCGGTATCGAGGAAGGCACCGTCCTGCCGCGCTCGATCATCGAATTCTATTACAAGGCCGACGCCCTCGACGACCCGATGGTCTCCGAGGAACACATCACGGCTTTCGGCTGGGCGAGCCCGCAGGAACTCGACGACATCATGGCGCTCGCCATCCGCATCAACGATTTCCTTTCCGGCCTCTTTCTCGGCGTCGGCATCCAGCTGGTCGACTTCAAGGTCGAATGCGGCCGCCTCTATGAGGGCGACATGATGCGCATCGTCCTGGCCGACGAGATCTCCCCCGACAGCTGCCGTCTCTGGGACATAGAGACGAAGGAAAAGATGGACAAGGACCGGTTCCGCCGCGATATGGGCGGACTTGTCGAAGCCTATCAGGAAGTGGCCCGCCGCCTCGGCATCATCAATGAAAACGAGCCGCCGCGCGGTTCGGGTCCGGTGCTGGTCAAGTAATCTCGGGGATAAGCAAAAGTGATCAAGGCACGCGTAACCGTGACGCTGAAGAACGGTGTTCTCGACCCGCAGGGCAAGGCTATCGAAGGCGCTCTCGGCGCTCTCGGCTTTGACGGCATCGGCCAGGTGCGACAGGGCAAGGTCTTCGATCTGCAGCTCGAAACCGCCGACAAGGCCAAGGCTGAAGCCGACCTCAAGGCCATGTGCGAAAAGCTGCTCGCCAACACCGTTATCGAAAACTACAGCATCTCCCTCGCCTGACGGCGGGGGCGGCCATTGCACTGCGTTGAAACAGCCCCGGAAATCCTTATATGCCGGGGGCAAAGGCAAGATAGGTACGTCATGAAGTCCGCCGTCGTTCAGCTTCCTGGTCTCAATCGCGACCGCGACATGATCGCGGCGCTGACGAAGATTTCCGGCAAGGCGCCTGTCACCGTCTGGCAGACCGAGACCGAAATCCCGGATGTGGATCTGATCGTCATTCCCGGCGGCTTTTCCTATGGGGACTATCTGCGCTGCGGCGCGATCGCTGCACGCATGCCGGTGATGCAGGCGATCAAGGCCAAGGCGGAGCAAGGCGTGCGCGTCCTCGGCGTCTGCAACGGTTTCCAGATCCTCGTCGAAGCGGGCCTCCTGCCCGGCGCGCTGATGCGCAACGCCTCGCTGAAGTTCGTCTGCCGCGAGGTGAAGCTGGAAGTCGTCAACGCCGACACCGCTTTCACCCGCGCCTACGCCAAGGGTCAGGTAATCCGCAGCCCCGTCGCCCACCATGACGGCAACTATTTCGCCGATGCGGAAACGTTGAAGGCAATCGAAGGCAGCGGCCAGGTCGTGTTCCGCTATGCCGAAGGCACCAATCCGAACGGCTCCGTCAACGACATCGCCGGCGTCCTGAACGCGAAGGGCAATGTGCTCGGCATGATGCCGCATCCGGAAAATCTGATCGAGTCCGCCCATGGCGGCGCGGACGGCCGAGGACTCTTCGCCTCGGCGCTGGACGTAATTGCTGCTTAAGTTTTGTCATGTAGCACTACGGGCGGAAAATCGCTTCGTACTTATGAAATTGCTCCGGTCGCCGCTGGAAGGCGGCATTCGCCACCAGTTCCCGTGAGACCTCCTATGTCATCCATTGTTAACGGACGTTCCCTTGCGCTCGCCTGCGTTGCCGCCAGCCTGACGCTTGTCGCCGGTTGCCAGTCGGGGCGTCCCGCAGCACCGGCCGCGAGTTCCGCCGCGCTGCCGACCATGGAACGCATCGCTCTCGGCGCGAATGGCTGTTGGTTCAAGTCGGGCGATGCGGCGTTCAAAGCCTATCGCCTCGCCCCCGAACTCAACTCCTTCTCCGGACGCCCGCGCATCCTGATTGTCCCGCGCAAATCACCGGAATCGCGCCCGCTTGCCGTGGTCGAGGCCGAGGGTCAACCAGCCCGCCTGCAGGCCTTCGGCCCGCTGATGAGCGAGCCCGTAGGGACGCGCATCGCCGCGGACGTGCGCCGTTGGGCGGCAGGCGGCAAAGGCTGCAGCTGATCCGACCATCTTCGGCAACGCGCCCTTCCGCGCGGCGATGCTCTCGCGGAGGAGTCCAGCCAATCCATGGGCTGGAAAGACTCTTCCGCGCCGCAGACGCGGCGCTGCTGGATCCCTGTGACGAGCACAGGGATGAGGGAGGAAGGGGTGCGGTCCCTCGAAGCACTTCCCATAGGCCGTGCGGATAGGGGAGCGAAGATTGCCGTAACACCCGTGCCCGCCTCCCTCGTATCTGCATGTTAGAAATTTCGTGCGATGCCGCACATCCCCGGACCCTCATTCCTGTGCTTGTCACAGGAATCCAGCCAGGCCAAGTCATTGAACTGGAAAGACTCTTCCGTGCCGCAGACGCGGCGCTGCTAGATCCCTGTGACGAGCACAGGGATGAGGGAGGAAGGGGTGCGGCCCTCGGCGCGTTTCATAAACCGTGAAGATAGTGAGAGATATCTTCCCATTCCGGGTTTAATTCTTCTATCAACTTAAGCTTCCACTTCCTCGGCCACTTCTTCATCGTCTTCTCCCGCATGATGGCGGAAGTCAGCAGGTCGAACTCCTCGAACCACACCAAGGTCTTCACGCCGTATCTGGACGTGAATCCAGGCGTCAGATCGTTCTGGTGCTCCAGGAGGCGGCGCGGCAGGTCCCGGGTTACGCCCGTGTACAGCGTCCCGTTTCGCTTCGATGCGAGAATGTAGACGTAACCCTTCATTGCGTGAAAGGTTGACCATTCCCTCGCATATTCGCAATCGGACGCTGTAGAGACCAAACCTCCCCGGCCCTCATTCCAGTGCTTGTCACAGGAATCCAGCCAAACCAAGTCATTGGACTGGAAGGACTCTTCCGCGCCGCAGACGCGGCGCCGCTCTCATCCCGTGTGACGGGATAGGGAGGAAAGCAATCGCCGGACACCTACCGCCAGAAAGGGACGGCCGACTCACGCCGCGCCTCTTTTTCACTCACACCGATATCGTCGAGCAGATGCGTGCTCAGTTCGTCGAGCGCCAGACGGCTGCGCCTCTTGGACGCCAGTTTGCAATAAAGCTGCCAAAGCCGCGACAACAGGTTTCCCGCGCCACTTCGTGAATCAATGCCGAAGCTGGCCGGTGGCCGCGCATTGCACTCCCGGGGCTGAATTGCATCAATTGCACCCATTGTCATCACCATTGCTCGCATTGCATCTGCTGCCATAGAGATAATTGACATGAAATGTCGCGCAATATAGAGAATTGTCACTATGACAACTTGGCTTCCCGACATTGAAGAAGGTCACGGGCCGCTTTACGCGCGCATCGCCGACCAGATCGAAGAGGCGATCGGCAACGGCACCCTGCCCGCGGGTACGAAGCTGCCGCCCCAGCGCAATCTCGCCTTCGATGTAGGGGTCACGATCGGCACGATCGGGCGCGCCTACGGCATTGTCCGCGAACGTGGCCTGGTCAGCGGCGAGGTCGGCCGCGGCACCTACGTTCTCGATCATCCGGAAAGCCGGCCGCCGGAGCAGTCGGATCCGCTGACGACGTCGCTTTCAGGGACGCGCCCGCTCATAGCTCCCGCCGGCAAGCTCCGGTTCGACAGCACCGCCGCTCCTGATATCGGACAGGGCGATATCCTGGCGCAATTGCTCGGAGACATCAGCCGCGAGCATCACGGGGACATTGCGAGCTATGCCCGCAACTTTCCGGATCATTGGTTCGAGGCTGGATCTCAATGGCTGGCACGCGGCAATTTCCGGCCCGGGCCGGAAACGGTCGTCCCGACGCTTGGGGCTCATGCCGCAGTCGTCGGGGTGATCTCGGCCGTCACCTCCCCGGGCGACCGCATCGCCTTCGAGACGCTGACCTATTCCCAGATCAGCCGCAGCGCGGGCCTCATCGGCCGCCGGGTCGCGCTGGTGGAAAGCGACGAATTCGGGATGCGGCCGGAAGATTTCGAGCGTGTCTGTGCCCAGCAGCACCCGAAACTCGCCTTTCTGATGCCCGGCGCGCAGAACCCGACGGTGGCGGTCATGCCGCTCGACCGGCGCCAGGCAATCGCCGACATCGCGCGCAAATACGGCGTCTGGCTGGTCGAGGACAATCTCTACGGTTCCATGACCGGCGACCCGCTGCCATTGCTGATGGAGCTTGCGCCCGAGCGAACCTTCCTCGTCGGCGGTCTTTCGAAGTCCGTTGCTGCCGGCGTACGCGGCGGCTGGGTCGCCTGCCCGCCGCATTTCAGCCAGCGCATCCGCGTAGCCCACAAGATGGTGAGCGGCGGCCTGCCTTTCATTCTCGCGGAGCTTTGCGCCCGTCTGGTCCTGTCCGGATCGGCGTCGGTATTGCGCAATCGCGGGGTCGAGGAAATAGGCGCACGCGAAGCTCTGGCGCGCGAGATCTTCACGGGCTTCGATTTCAACTCGCATCCGAAGATTCCGTTTTTCTGGCTGAAGCTGCCCGAGCCCTGGCTTTCCGGAACCTTCAAGCAGGCCGCCCTGCAGGAGGGCGTGCTTATCGACGACGAGGATGAATTCAAGGCCGGACGCTCCGACCGGGTTTTTCACCGTATCCGCGTCGGTTTCTCCTCGCCCATCGAACGATCCGAGGTGCGAAGAGGCTTCGAAATACTGCGCCGTCTCCTCGATAGCGGGCGCGCCGGATACGACAGTTTCGATTGATTACTTTTTAGAGGTGACTTTCGCACAAGCCTCGGCAATCTATTCTTGCTTTTGATCCCGCAGAATTGATTCGCACTGGAAGGTTTGAGCATGAAGGATTTCCGCTCGTTTGCAGGTCGGGGACCGTTTACATTCGTTGCAGCAGCCCTGACGCT
Source organism: Sinorhizobium sp. 22678 (assembly GCF_052044265.1). NCBI lineage: Bacteria > Pseudomonadati > Pseudomonadota > Alphaproteobacteria > Hyphomicrobiales > Rhizobiaceae > Sinorhizobium > Sinorhizobium sp. 22678. Next base: position 223,010 of record NZ_JBQEMS010000010.1, read on the forward strand.
TTCGAGCGCACTCATCGGTTCTCAGGCCGGTGCAGCAGAAGGTGTCTTCGATGAATTGCGGTTCGGCGCTACGACCTCGATCGGCGACGGCTCAAATCAGGAAGACGGGGTCTTCCCCTCCGCTACATTGTTCTTCGATCCGCTCGGCGCCGGCAGCGCAAGCGGTCTTGTCGAGAAAATCCTGCGGCCGCGGATCCATGCCGGCGCGTCCGTCGCGACCTCGTCCAGCGGCGTAAACGAAATCTACGCCGGCTTGAGTTGGAATGCCGACATTACCGAGCGCTTCTTCATCGAGCTCGGCGCCGGCGGCACGGTGCATGACGGCGATCTCAATGACGATGGATCGGATGGACCGAAACTCGGCTGCAGACTGCTGTTTCGCGAATATGCAGCCGCGGGCTACCGTTTCGACGATCACTGGAATCTCTCGGCCACGGTCGAGCATGCGTCCAATGCCAACCTCTGCGACGGCCCGAACGACGGGCTCACGCGTGCGGGGCTGATGCTCGGCTACCAGTTCTAGAGTCCCGGTCCGACGGGCTGAAATCCGGGCTGCCGCCCTGTTGATCGACCGTATTTTTCTGTCGCGCCGCGCCGCAGCATAGGCTAAAGAAGCCGCAAAGCGCCCCTGTTACGTTGCGGTACGCACGCGCCTTCCCTTTGAAGCCAGGGTTGCGCGCCGCCCGAAGGATTTGACGGTCGACGATGACGATTTCCAACACCCGCCCCATCACCCCGGACCTGATCGCCTCGCACGGGCTCAAGCCCGACGAATACGAACGCATCCTGAACCTGATCGGGCGCGAGCCGACCTTTACGGAGCTTGGCATCTTCTCCGCCATGTGGAACGAGCATTGCTCGTACAAATCCTCGAAGAAATGGCTTCGCACGCTCCCGACCAAAGGGCCTCGCGTCATCCAGGGCCCGGGCGAGAACGCCGGCGTGGTCGATATCGACGACGGTGACTGCGTCGTCTTCAAGATGGAGAGCCACAACCACCCCTCCTACATCGAGCCCTACCAGGGAGCGGCAACGGGCGTCGGCGGCATCCTGCGTGATGTCTTCACGATGGGTGCGCGTCCGGTAGCGGCGATGAACGCGCTGCGCTTCGGTTCACCGGATCACCCGAAGACCCGCCACCTCGTCTCGGGCGTCGTCGCAGGCGTCGGCGGCTACGGCAATTCCTTCGGCGTGCCGACGGTCGGCGGCGAAGTCGAGTTCGACGCGCGCTACAATGGCAACATCCTCGTCAATGCCTTCGCTGCGGGGCTCGCCAAGACCGACGCGATCTTCTACTCGAAGGCGGAAGGCGTCGGCCTCCCGGTCGTCTATCTCGGCGCCAAGACCGGACGCGACGGTGTCGGCGGGGCGACGATGGCGTCGGCCGAGTTCGACGAGTCGATCGAGGAGAAGCGCCCGACCGTTCAGGTTGGCGATCCCTTCACCGAGAAGTGCCTGCTCGAAGCCTGCCTGGAGCTGATGCAGACCGGTGCGGTCATTGCGATCCAGGACATGGGCGCTGCCGGCCTCACCTGCTCGGCCGTCGAAATGGGCGCCAAGGGCGATCTCGGCATCGAACTCGATCTCAACAAGGTGCCGGTGCGCGAAGAGCGCATGACAGCCTATGAGATGATGCTTTCGGAAAGCCAGGAGCGCATGCTGATGGTGCTGCGCCCGGAAAAGGAAGAGGAAGCCAAGGCCATCTTCGTCAAATGGGGCCTCGATTTCGCGATCGTCGGCAAGACCACCGACGACCTGCGTTTCCGCATCCTGCACCAGGGCGAAGAAGTCGCGAACCTGCCGATCAAGGAACTTGGAGACGAGGCGCCGGAATACGACCGCCCCTGGACGCCGGCAAGGACACCCTCGCCGCTCGCCACCAACGACATTCCGCAGGCTGATGTGTCCGATGCGCTTCTGAAGCTTGTCGGTTCCGCCAACAATTCCTCGCGCCGCTGGGTCTATGAGCAGTATGACACGCTGATCCAGGGTAATTCGCTGCAGCTTCCGGGCGGCGACGCCGGCGTAATCCGCGTCGAGGGTCATGAGACCAAGGCACTTGCCTTTTCTTCGGACGTTACGCCGCGCTACGTCGAAGCCGATCCGTTCGAGGGCGGCAAGCAGGCGGTCGCCGAGTGCTGGCGCAACCTGACTGCGACCGGCGCGCTGCCACTCGCCGCCACAGATAATTTGAACTTCGGCAATCCCGAACGGCCGGAGATCATGAGCCAGCTCGTCCATGCGATCAAAGGTATCGGCGAAGCCTGCCAGGCACTCGACTTCCCGATCGTCTCCGGCAACGTCTCGCTCTACAACGAGACCAACGGCCAGGCGATCCTGCCGACCCCTACCATCGGAGGCGTCGGCCTCGTCCGCGACTGGTCGAAGATGGCGCGGATTCGCTTTGCTGCGGCGAACGAGACCATCCTCCTCGCCGGTGCTCCGCAGAGCTGGGGAACGCATATCGGCCAGTCGGTCTACATGCGCGACATCCATGGCCGCACCGACGGTCCCGCGCCGCATGTCGACCTCGGCCATGAACGCAAGGTCGGCGATTTCGTTCGCGGATTGATCGAGGACGGCCTGGTTACGGCCGTGCACGACTGCTCCTCGGGCGGACTTGCGCTCGCCGTGGCCGAGATGGCCATCGCTTCCGGCATCGGCGCGACGATCGATACACCGCCGGAACACGACCCGATCCCGGTCTTCTACGGCGAAGACCAGGGGCGCTATGTCGTAACCGTCGCGGAGGGTTCGGCCGAGACGGTGGCCGCGCGGGCAAAAGCCGCCGGCGTTGCGCTGCCGGTGATCGGCAGGACAGGCGGAAATGCGGTGCAGCTCGGAAACGCCAGGCCCGTATCCGTCGACGAATTGCGTTCCGCACATGAGGCGTGGTTCCCCAATTACATGGGTGGCGATCTCGCACCGGACAATTGACCCGCCGGCCGGCAGACGGCCGAAACAGCATTTGCCTTCGGCCCCTGAATCGTGTTCCCTTTAGTTCATAGCGGGCGGCGGCAATGCCGCCGCGCCGCAAAATTACAAGGGAGTTGGCGTATCATGCCCATGGCACCAGGCGATATCGAAGACATGATCAAGGCCGGGATTCCCGGCGCAAAGGTCACGATTCGTGATCTGGCCGGTGACGGCGACCACTATGCCGCCGAAGTCGTGGCCGAAGCGTTTCGTGGCAAGACGCGCGTGCAGCAGCACCAGATGGTCTACAACGCCCTGAAGGGCAACATGGGCGGCATTCTGCATGCGCTCGCCCTTCAAACCAGCGCGCCGGAGTGAGGCGGAAATGGTCGACCTGATCAAGGAGCTCGTAAGCGGGGTCGTTGACAGCGCATTGAAAGAGATCCTCAAGAAAACCAGAGCGACCGGAACCGCGGCCAAACGGGCGAAACGGCGAAGCAGGAAAGCCAAGTCTGGCGGCACACTGGCTGACATCGTCGAGGCGGCCTTGCGTAAACCGGCAAAGAAGCAGGTGAGCCGTCGCCGGACCGCGGCTTCCCGGAGCAAACTGCGCCGCCGCTCGGCCTAGATCCCCTAGCCCTCGTGTCCCGCGGATAGTGGTGCGGAAGCCGAACTTTGAGGGACCATCAATAATTTTGCGATTGGGTGGTGAAAACCACGTCCATGCGTGCTATCTAGACCCCAATCGATATCCGGTCCTTGAAACCGGCGCAGGAAGGAAGACAAGATGAGCGGAATCAGCGATTTCATCGATAACGAGGTCAAGAGCAACGACGTCGTTCTTTTCATGAAGGGAACGCCGCAGTTTCCGCAGTGCGGTTTCTCCGGCCAGGTGGTGCAGATCCTGGATTACGTCGGCGTCGACTATAAGGGCATCAACGTGCTCGCCGATGCCGATCTGCGTCAGGGCATCAAGGATTATTCCAATTGGCCGACCATTCCGCAGCTTTACGTAAAGGGCGAGTTCGTCGGCGGTTGCGACATCGTGCGGGAGATGTTCCAGGCGGGCGAGTTGCAGACGCTTCTTCAGGGACAGGGTATTTCCGTCAAGGGCGCCGCCTAACACCCTCCGAACCGCATCTTTGCGATGATCGGAAAAGGCGGGTAACCGCCTTTTTTGATTCCGAAGCAATATGCCGCGCGCCTAATGTTCGATACGCTTCATGAGCGGGCGGCGAAATTCACGCCAGTCATGGGCGTCATGGACGACCGGCCGCGCGGTCTCGTACGCAGCCCTGCCCAAGGGTGCGGCCTCTTCCGCCGGCGAGTACTGCGTCCTTCTTCGATCCGACACAACAAAAGACTGAATTTATTCAGCAGATCCAAATCATTGCGAAACGTGCCACGCACTGGCTCGGCGTGGCAAAGAACCGGCTCCGGGAAAGCGGCAGCCGGCAGGATGTATGAAATGACAAGGCCCATAGACCAAGCCGCCACCCTCTCCGGGCTGACGAAAGTCCAGTTCATTGCATTGATGGCCATGCTGATGTCCATCAATGCGATCTCGATCGACATCATGTTGCCCGGGCTGCAGGAAATCGGCGCGAGCCTCGGCGTGGCCGATGAGAACCATCGGCAATACGTCATAACCGCCTACCTGCTCGGCATGGGGTTCGCGCAACTGTTCTTCGGCCCCCTGTCCGACCGCTTCGGGCGAAAGGCACCCTTGTTGGGCGGGCTGGCCCTTTACGGCGTCAGCGCTCTCGCGATCGTCTTCGTACCGACCTTCACGACACTCCTCTTCCTTCGGCTCGTCCAGGGCATAGGCGCGGCGGCAACCCGCGTCATCACCGTTTCCATCGTGCGCGATGTCTATGGCGGGCGGCAGATGGCCGAGATCATGTCGCTGGTAATGATGGTGTTCATGATCGTCCCGGTCATCGCGCCGAGCATCGGACAATTGATCATGCTCTTTTCCGAATGGCACATGATCTTCGTCGTGATCGCACTGTTCGCGGTTGCCGTAGCGCTTCCGGTCGCCTTGCGCCTTCGTGAGACTTTGGCCCCCGCCAACCGGCGCCCCTTCACGGCCTCGTCCATACTTGCGGGCTTCCGCATCGTGCTGACGAACCGGCTGGCGCTGTTCTATACGCTCGCGACGTCGGCTCTCCTTGGCGGTCTCTTCGGTTTCATCAACTCGGCGCAACAAATTCTCGTCGGCGTCTATGGCCTGGGCGTCTGGTTTCCGGCAGTATTCGCCGCTTTCGCCGGCATGATGGCGGTCGCCTCCTTTACCAATTCGCGACTTGTCCGGACGTTCGGCATGCGGGCATTGTCGCACGCCGCGCTTCTCGGCTTCACCCTGGCAAGTTTCATCTGGATGTCGGCTTCATTGATCGGGCCGCTGCCTTTGCCGGTCTTCATGCTCCTTCATGCCGCCACCATGTTCCAGTTCGGGCTGATCGCCGCCAACTTCAACGCCATGGCGATGGAACCGCTCGGCCACGTTGCCGGCACCGCCTCATCCGTTCTCGGCTTCACGCAGACGATCGGCGGCGGAATCATCGGCGCGTTCATCGGCCAGGCATTCGATAACAGCGTCACGCCCCTTGCGGTTGGCTTCTTCACGGTCGCACTCGTGGCGCTTGTCTGCGTGCTGATCGCAGAGGGCGGCAAGCTCTTCAAACCGCACAATCCGGCAGGCTAGCCGGATCGGCTCCAGGCCACCGATTTTTCCTCCCAGTCCATTTTGGATGTTTTGAACATGACTTCCGTTTCCCAACAATCTTCGCTTGGTGAACAATCATCGGGCCATGCCGATCAGGCTTCGGGCGCCGCGCGTCTCGGAATGGGCCTTGTCGAATTCATCGTCACCATTGCAGTCATGACCGCGAGCATTGCGCTCGCGATCGACAGCATGCTGCCGGCTCTGCCGAGCATCGGCCAGACGCTCAACGTTGCCAACGCCAACGATACGCAACTCGTGATCGGCGTCTTCTTCCTCGGCTTCGGCCTCTCCCAGATATTCTTCGGGAGCCTTTCGGATGCCTTCGGGCGCCGGTCCGTTCTCCTTTGCGGCCTTGCACTCTTCAGCGTGTCGATGTTCGCCGCCTCCTGGGTCGAAAGCATAGAGACGCTGCTCCTGCTCCGCTTCATCCAGGGGATCGGCGGTGCCGCCGTCCGCATCACGACCATGGCGATCGTCCGCGACTGTTTCGGCGGCCGCGACATGGCGCGCGTCATGTCCTATGTCATGATCGTCTTCATGATCGTGCCGATCGTCGCTCCGACACTTGGCCAAGTAGTGATCGCCTATGCCGACTGGCACTGGATCTTCATCCTGATCGGCGTCGTCGGCACCGCCCTGTTCGTCTGGGCGCTGACCCGGATGAAGGAGTCCCTGCCGAAGGAGGAACGTCTGCCGCTTTCGGTGGGAGCGGTCCTTTCCGGCTTCCGCACGGTGCTCACGAACCGCATCACCTGCGGCTATATGATCGGAATGACCCTGTTTACCGCCGTCATTTGCGCCTATGTCGTCAGCGTTCAGCAGGTCTTCGGCGAGGTCTACAACCTCAGTGACTGGATGCCGATCGCCTTTGCGGGCACCGCGGGCGGGATAGCGGTCGCGAACTTCGCCAACGGCTATTTCGTGCGCAGTTTCGGCATGCGACGCATCTCGCATGCCGCGATGATCCTCTTCACCCTCTTTGCTGCAACCGGTTACGTCCTGTCGCTCGCGGGCACTCCGGCCTTCGCCGTCAGCTATCTCCTGTTTTCGTTATTGCTGATGTTCTTCGCCGTCATCGCCACCAACTTCACGGCCATCAGCCTCGAGCCGATGGGACATCTGGCGGGCACGGCAACCGCCGTCACCGGTTTCGTCTCCACCACCGGCGGTGCGCTGATCGGCGGTGCCGTCGGCCAGCTCTTCAACGGCACGCTGCAGCCGCTCTTCGGCGGCTACGCCCTATTCGGCGTGCTGACCATCCTCGCAACGCTCTGGGCGGAAAATGGAAAGCTGTTCACCCATCCGGGCGACAGCGATGGGACGCACGAACACGGCGGCGGACACCTCTAGAGCACTTCCAGGAAACTGTGTAGCGGTCTTCCGTCCGGAAGTGCATCGGGTCTAACGACAGAGGCCGCCCGGAAAACCGGGCGGCCTCTGTCGTTCGAAAGCGCTTTTCAGATCAGACGGTGAAGACCTCCCGCCGCAACTCCTCCCAGCTCTCCTTGTCGGTCGCCAGAAGCAGCCCGCCGTTCGTGTGCGCGGGCAGATAACGCGAGCCGTCGAAACGGGCCGCATAGGCGCCGGCCTCTTCGGCGATCAGGGTGCCGGCAAGGTGGTCCCAAGGCATAAGCTTCTGATACATCAGGAAGTGCAGATGACCGCCGGCAAAGATTCGGTATTCATGCGCCGCGCAGCGATAGCTCGTGGCCATCCGGACCTTCGCCATATTGCCCATGACGATGCGGCGCTCGGCCTGCGCGTAAAACCCGGCCGATGCGACGCCCACCATGTTGTCGACGGTGACCCCGGCTGTGACCGACAGTCTCTCCTGCGTCCCGTCGGGCCGGCACATCCACGCGCCGGAGCCCCGCTCGGCGATGACCCAGTCGTTGCCGAGCGGATCGTAGATGATCCCTGCGACGGTCTCTCCCGCGGCAACGACGCTCGCCATCACACCGAAGAGCGGCAGGCCGGCTGCGAAATTGAAGGTGCCGTCGATCGGATCGACGACGATCGCGAGATCTGCACCGGCGAGCTTGTCGAGGAGCGCCGGATCGGCGGCGACGGATTCCTCGCCGATGAACACGGCCCCCGGCGCAATCGCGTCTATATTCGCCTTGATCAGCCTCTCGGCGGCCTCGTCGCCTTCCGTCACCAGGTCGATTGCTTCCGATTTCATCCGCACATCGCCGGAGCCAAGATTGCGAAAGCGCGGGAGGATTTCCTTTACCGCCGCTTCCTGCAGCAGGTTGGCAAGTGCGGCGATGTCGACGGAATGGCTCATTCTTTGGGCTCCGGAGAGAGGGATTGGAAGTCGAAAAGCTTGGGATCGAGCAGATGCGAGGCGTTCACGTGTCCGAGCGCGCGCAGCATCGTGTCCTTGCGGCCCGGCATGCGCCGCTCGATATCCGCAAGCATCGCCTTCATTGCGTTGCGCTCGAGCCCATCCTGCGAGCCACAGAGGTCGCAGGGAATGATCGGGAACTCCATGGCCGCGGCGAACTTCGCCAGATCGTCCTCCGCCGCATAGGCAAGCGGCCGCAGGACCATCAGATCGCCCTCGTCGTTGAGAAGCTTTGCCGGCATCGACGCCAGGCGCCCGCCATGGAAAAAGTTCATGAAAAAGGTTTCGAGGATGTCTTCCCGATGATGGCCAAGCACCAATGCGTCACAGCCCTCCTCCCGGGCGATGCGATAAAGATTGCCGCGCCGCAGCCGTGAACAGAGCGAACAATAGGTCGCGCCCGCCGGCACCTTCTCCTTCACTATGGAATAGGTGTCGCGGTATTCGATGCGGTGCTCGACGCCGATGGACCGGAGATAGTCGGGCAGGATATGCTTCGGAAAGTTCGGCTGCCCCTGATCCAGATTGCAGGCGACGATTTCGACGGGAAGCAGACCCCGCCACTGCAGGTCGATCAGCAGCGCCAGCAGGCTGTAGCTGTCCTTTCCACCCGACACGCCGACAAGCCAGCGTCTGGAGCCCTTGAGCATGCCGAAATCGTCGAGCGTCTGGCGCGCCTGCCTGAGCAGGCGCTTGCGCAGCTTGTTGAAGGAGACGGAGGACGGCATGCGCGAAAAAAGCGGATGGGCCGCACCTTCGAAGGCGGCATCATCGCCAATGACGCTGTCTGTCTCGTCCGGGGAGGATTGTGCGACTTCCATGGCGGCAATCTCGGATTGTGCAGAGCGCAGGTGGCGCTTCGTTTTCTGAAGCAGCACTTGCCCCGTCCGGCCGGGAAGATCAAGAAAAAACGGGCATGCCGGCCCCCGGCGTTTTGTGAAGGGTACAGGGGCGGCTACTTTCTGCGCGCTTACGGCCCGAACACCGACCAACCCGTACGCGCAGCCAGCATTTCGAGCGCCAGCGACCCCAGCAGCGAATTGCCGTATTCGTTGAGCCCGGGCGACCAGACGGCAATAGACGCCTTGCCCGGCGCCACCGCCATGATGCCGCCGCCGACGCCGCTCTTCCCCGGCAGACCGACGCGATAGGCAAAATCGCCGGAGCCGTCATAATGGCCGCAGGTGAGCATAAGCGCATTGATGCGCCGCGCGCGCTGGCGCGACACGACCGAGTGGCCGGTCAGCGGGTTGGTGCCGCCGGCTGCCAGAAACAGGCCGGCCTTGGCCAGCTGGCTACAGGTCATCGCGAGCGCGCAATGATGGAAATAGACGCCGAGCACGTGCTCGACCGGATGATCGAGCCGGCCGAAGGACCGCATGAAATTCGCAAGCGCGATGTTGCGGTAACCGGTCGCGGTCTCCGAGCGTGCGACTTCGTGGTCGATCACGATGTCCTCGTCATCCGCGAGATAACGAACGAAGCGAACGATCTCTCCGATCAGCTCCTTCGGCGTGTGGCCGGCGAGAATGAGGTCGCTTATCCTGATCGCGCCGGCATTGATGAAGGGGTTGCGCGGCTTACCACCCTCATGCTCGAGCTGCACGATCGAATTGAAGGCCGAGCCCGAAGGCTCGCGCCCCACCCGGTTCCAGATGTTTTCACCGTGTTTGCCCAACGCCAGCGTGAGCGTGAACACCTTGGAGATGCTCTGAATGGAGAACGGCATCTCCGCATCGCCGGCGCGATAGACCTTGCCGGCCGTTGTGACGATCGCCATGCCGAAGTGACGGGCATCGACGCGTGCCAGCTGCGGAATATAATCCGCAACCTTCCCTTCGCCGAGGCGCGGCGTCAGTTCCAGAAAGATGTCGTCGATGATCGCCTGGAGGTCTTCTTGCGGTTTCGGCTCGCGCATACGGCACTTCTCACTTCGGAAGCGGTCTCGTTCAGGACACTCCGTCCTGCGCCCGCCTCCAGTCTATGGATTCGTCCGGCAACTTCGTACAAAAAAACCGCCCGTCTCCGGGCGGCTTTCCAATTCGTTCAGGCGAGCCCTGATTAACGCGAATAAAATTCGACGACCAGGTGCGGCTCCATGACGACCGGGTACGGCACGTCCGAGAGCGCGGGAACGCGAACGAAGGTCGCGACCATCTTGTTGTGATCGGCTTCGATGTAATCAGGAACGTCACGCTCGGCGAGCTGTACGGCTTCGAGAACCGTAACGAGCTGCTTCGATTTTTCTTTGACTTCGATAACGTCGCCCGGCTTGCAGCGATAGGAACCGATGTTCACGCGAACGCCGTTGACCTTGACGTGGCCATGGTTGACGAACTGGCGCGCGGCGAAAACGGTCGGAACGAACTTGGCGCGGTAAACGATCGCGTCGAGGCGCGATTCGAGCAGGCCGACCAGGTTCTCCGGGGTGTCGCCCTTACGGCGCGATGCTTCGGCGAAGATCGCACGGAACTGCTTTTCACGGATATCGCCGTAGTAGCCCTTCAGCTTCTGCTTGGCGCGCAGCTGCACGCCGAAGTCGGAAAGCTTGGACTTGCGGCGCTGGCCGTGCTGGCCCGGGCCATATTCGCGACGGTTCACCGGGGACTTCGGACGGCCCCAGATATTTTCGCCCATACGGCGATCAATTTTGTACTTGGACGACTCGCGCTTGCTCATCGCATTTCCTTTCAAAGTGTTACACCGGTTTGCTGCCAAACCGGATCAAGGAAACACGCCCTCCTCTGAACCCATTTTAGGGGCTCTGACAGGCCTCTCACGATCACGCTGCCGGAGAAACCACGGGACATGTCAAATGAAACACCGGGCATCACTGCCCGGCGTTGAGCGGGTCTTTAAGCACTGGGCGGCGAATTGTCAACGGAATATGACAGGAACAATGGCAAATTCAGCCGCGCTTCCGAATGCAAATTCACTCGGCGGCCGCGCGCGTTGAATCGCCCGCGTCCGGGGCATTGGCGTCGCCCGGAGCCGTTTCCTTGCCGAGATCCGGGAAAGCGACGATGCGCTTGCCGGAGAAATCCGCATGCACCACGACAAGCCCCTGCTCTTCGAAATAACCGAGCAATCGCCGTGCGCGACGGGCCGAATGCGTTCCGTAGGCGCGGGCAATCATAGCGTCCGACGGACAAGGCAGCCCGCGCAGGGCCGCCTGTGCCAGCATCAGGAAGACTGCCTGCAGGTCTTCCGTCACCCGGTCGGCCAGCCCAAGCGCCGAGGCCCAATCCTCGCTTTCCGCCGTCTCGGCATCGATGCCCGATCGGGCGACGGCCATCTTGCGGCGGAATGCGCTCAAGGAGAGCGCGGGTCCGGGGACGCGGCGAATGCGGCAGCGAACGAGAAAGTCCTGGTAGAGCTCAGCATCGGGCCTGAACGCGGCTTCCGGATTTGCGACGATTTCGGCAAAGAGGCTGCCGATCAGCGCCTCCCGCTCCTCCGCCGAGATTTCCGGTTGCACCGGCTTGGCTTCCACGGGCGCTGCGGGCTCGGGCCTTGGCCGCGACAGCTCCGCGAGAATATCGCTCGCGGGGCGCGGCTGCGGCGCTGTGCGGCGGACAACCGGGCGGGTGAATTCCTCCGGGTCGGGCGTGAAGATCAGGTCCGCCACGTCCTGCGGCGCTTCGGGCAGCGGCATCAGCTTCGGGCTCATCGACCGTGCCGAGGTCTCGACCGAACCGATCGTCACCCTCAACGGCCGGCGGGAAAGCGCGGGACCGAGCGCCACGAATGAGCCGCGCTTCAGGTCGCGAAACATCTCGGCGGTGCGCCGGTCCATGCCGAGCAGATCGGCGGCGCGCAGCATATCGATGTCGAGGAAGGTGCGTCCCATCAGGAAGTTCGAGGCCTCTGCCGCCACGTTCTTGGCGAGCTTGGCGAGGCGCTGCGTGGCGATGACGCCGGCAAGCCCGCGCTTACGGCCGCGGCACATGAGATTGGTCATTGCGCCGAGCGAGACCTTGCGTATTTCCTCCGAAACGTCGCCGCCGACGGACGGTGCGAACATCTGCGCCTCGTCGACGACCACCAGAACGGGATACCAATATTCCCGGTCCGCATCGAACATTGCATTCAGAAACACGCCGGCGCTGCGCATCTGCTGCTCGACATCCAGCCCTTCGAGCGAAAGCACGCAGGAAACGCGGTACTGGCGGATGCGGGTGGCGATGCCGATGAGCTCCGCATCGGTACGCTCCCCCTCGATCACCACATGGCCGAACTTGTCGGCAAGCGTGACGAAATCGCCTTCCGGATCGATGATGCACTGCTGCACCCAAGGCGCGGATTGTTCCAGCAGACGGCGGAGCAGATGCGACTTGCCGGAGCCGGAATTGCCCTGCACGAGAAGACGCGTCGCCAGAAGCTCTTCGATATCGAGCGAGGCCGAAGTCCCTTCGGACGTCGTTCCCATGTCGATGCCGACTTTCATCCTTACCTCTTCGTGACGGGTTGATTCGCGGCCGCGGACGGGTCGCCAAAACGGGCAACACCTAGCATGGATCGCGCTCGAACGTGCCGCCGATTATGGAAACCCACAGGGAATAGTTGGCGCTCGAATGCCGCTCTCGGACATGCGCAGCAATGTCGTGCGCCGATTCAGGTGACCGCTTCGCGCCTGTCCGCAGTTGCGGCAGCGGCAACGCTCAAGCCGAAGCCTTGCATCAGACGGCGTGTCGCGAAATCGGGATTGCCCGATGTGAAGATCGCCGGGTCCTCGCCGTTCAATGGCTCGAACCCGTTCGGCAGCGGCACCAGCGAGCGAGCCCGCCTCGCGATCGCTTCGGCCGGATCCAGCCAGTCTACCGGCCAGGGCGCCAGCCGGCGGAAAACATTGGCCATGAAAGGATAGTGCGTGCAGGCCAGCACGACGATATCGGTTCTCTTTCCCTCCGCCTCCACGAAGCAGGGCGCGATCTCGGCGAGAACCGCCTCGTCACCCAATGCGTCGCCGCGAATATAGGCTTCCGCCATGCGCGCGAGGTTCTCCGAACCGACCAGTCTGACGTGACATTGCGAGGCGAAGGACTGGATGAGATCGCGGGTGTAGGCGCGCTTCACGGTTCCCGGAGTCGCAAGCACCGACACGAGGCCGGAACGGGTGCGCTCGGCCGCAGGCTTGATGGCCGGAACGGTGCCGACGAAGGTCATCTGCGGATAGGCGGCGCGCAGATCCGCGCCGACGAGCGTGAATGCCGTATTGCAGGCGATGATGCAGATTTCCGGATCATGCTCGGCAAGCAGCCCACCGAATAGAGCGATCACCCGCTCCTTCAGAGCGCCCTCCTCCCAGCCACCATAGGGAAAACCGGCATCGTCGGCGACGTAGATGAAATGCCGCTCCGGCATCAGCACGCGCGCCTCGCGCAGCACCGTCAGGCCACCGATCCCGCTGTCGAAGACGAGAATGGGCTTCAGCTCAGTCTTTGTCACCGCCGCTCTGTTCTTTCCTGCTATGCCCGGGCGGAGCTGCGGAGCCACGCGGATTTTCGCGCGTGAAACGGTCGAGCGAAGAAATGACGCCGCGCAGCACCTGGATTTCCGATTCGGTAAAGGATGGTCTGGTCAGAACCGCGCGCAGATTCTCGACCAATTTCGGCTTTTTGTCGGCGGAACGGAAATAGTTGCGCGCGTCGAGTGCCTCTTCCAGATGCTCGCAGAGCCCATGCAACTGCTCCTTCGTCGCCGGGCGCTGCTGGCTCGCCTGGAAAGATGTCTCGTCCTCGGAGGTCATGCCGGTCTTCAGCCACTCATAGGACATGAGCAGCACTGCCTGGGCGAGGTTCAGCGAAGCGAAGGCGGGATTGACCGGGAAGGTCACGATCTCGTCGGCAAGCGCGACCTCGGCATTGGTCAGTCCGGTGCGCTCGCGGCCGAAAATGATGCCGACCTTCTCGCCCTCCTTGAACCGGTGACGGAGTTCCCGGGCGGCGACGATCGGCGAGCGCACGGGTTTGAAGCCGTCGCGGTCGCGCGCGGTGGTCGCGTAGACGAAATTGAGGTCGGCGAGCGCCTCTTCGAGCGTTTCGTAAAGCTTGGCGCCGTCGATCACGTGATCGGCGCGGCTGGCGGCGGAGCGTGCCTTTTCACTCGGCCAGCCATCGCGCGGGCTGACGAGGCGCAGTTCGGACAGGCCGAAATTCGCCATGGCGCGCGCCACCATGCCGATATTCTCGCCGAGCTGGGGAAAGGCGAGAATGATCGCCGGACCTTCCGTCAAAAGTTCGCGTTCGCTGTTTGTGCCTGCCATCGCCTGTGTGCCTTCTGTTCGGCGCTTCCCTCGCATATATGGAGGCGGATTTAAAGCCCGCGCTCCTGCCCGGCGGGCCGCACGCGCGGCGAATGAAGACGCTCGAGCGAAACGGCAACCATCTCCAGTCCAAGGCCTGCGTCGTCGCGCGATACCGGCAGATGACGCTCGACCGGCGCAGCGACGCTCCGGGACCGGTAGAAATAGTCCGCTCCGGTTTCGCGCACCTTGCTTGCGAGCTTCAGATTTTCCGCGATCTGCGCCGCGAAGTCATCCGGGCTTTCCGCGGCCTGCGACATCTTTCGCGCGAATATGCGCGCCCAATAGGTGCAGCCCATGAACACCGCCAGGGTCTGGCGCACATGCCCCGGGCGGGTGACGAGCTGCCAGGAGACGCCGAGGGGTTTGGCGGCAGCGGCCAGGTCCCTGTAGGCGCGGTCGAGCGACTGTGACCGGCTGACGAGATCAAGGCCTGACGTTCCCCTCCTTGCCTCCTCCAGCAATTCGGCGAGCTTGTCGCACCAGTTTCTGATCGCCCCATCGAGCGTCGTGCGGGTCTTCGTCGGAAACACGACGAAAGCCACCGCCGCGCCGGCGATTGAGCCGACAAGGGTCTCCTCGAGACGTAGCTCCAGAAGCTGCGGCGTCAAAACGCCGAGCAGGCTGTAGGCGAGAGAGAGGACGACCGAGACGAAGAAAGTCATGCTCGCGTAGGAGACCGGGAGGAAATAGAAGGCCAGAAAGATGCAGGCCGCACCCAGGGGCAGGACTATATAGACAGTCCCGCCGATCGCGCTTGCCGCCGCAAGTCCGACGACGATGCCCGCCAATGTGCCGGCCGACCGCTGCAAAGCCTTCACTGCGGTATCACCCCGGGAGCGCGTATTGGTGAAGACGAGGAACGCAGCGAGAACCGCCCAGAACCAGCGCTCGCGTGAAAGCATCAGGCCGAACACCATTGCGATGCCCGAGGCGAGGGTAATCTGGATCGCGCTCCGTAAAGCCGGGTCGGCCATGGAAAAGCGAGCCACTGCCGCCAAGGGCACAGGAGATGGCACCGGATGCGGTTCATCGAGGTCGGCCTCCTTGAGGGCGCCCAGACTGCGATCGAGGCGATCTCGAACCGTATGAAGCCAAAGCAGAGCCCTTGCCGCCTCGAACTGCCTGACATTCGCCTCGCCCAGCGACTGCATTCCCCGTTCTATCTCGTCCGCATTTTTCGCCAGGGCTGCGTCGACAACTATCGCAGGCGGCATTGCCTGAAGGCTGAGCACGATCACGCTCTCGGCCGCAAGATGAATGTCGAAGAGCCCGATGGCGAGGTCCGCAGAGACGACGCCGGGTTCCGGCGCCGGGCGACGGTTGTCCGTCGCAATGAAGCTCTCCGCCATCAGCACGGCTTCCTTCAACCTCTCCTCCAGCGCGTGCAGCCTGCGGCGATCGGCAGCCTTGAGAATGGGCCTGCGCGCAGCCGCTGCGATCTCATGAAGGATTTCATCCACCCTCTGCTGGACGCTCGCGATCGCCCTCAGGAGATCACGGTAGCGGTCGTCCGGAAGAAGGACGGTTCGGACAAGATGCGCGGTCGCCGCCGAGATCCCGGCACCGAGAACCAGCGCCGGCAACTGATCCAGCGACGGGCGCAGATAGGCTCCGGTGAAATAGGACATGAAGGCGAACATGCCGACGGCGAACCACCGCTGACCGAAGGCGCGGCCATAGACGGCTACGAAGATGACTACGAGAAAAACGAGATCGGAAACGTGCCGGTAGCGCTCCAGCGTAGAGGCGAGCGTGACCATCGCAACGCCCGTGACGACCGCCAGAATACGCGTGACCAGTTGTTCCGAGGCCGTCCGGTCGCGAACCGCCAGACCGCCTTCGATCGAAAGCGTTATCGCAAGCCCATAGGCGGCCGGCGGCAGCGGTGTGGCGATGAAATGGAAGGCGATCAGCAGAGCGACCGAGATCACCACCGTCGCCGTTATGCGGGACGCCTGCCGCAGCCGGGAAAAGGCCGGATCATTGGCCAGCAGCCAGTCCCGGAAGCGAAGCCTGAACGTCATGGCGCCTCTGCCTGTCCGCACGCCCGCAGCGTGCAGCGTTTGTGGGATGACGACGCGCAAAAAACAGTTGAAGCACGCCGCCGCTCGATTTCTGAAATAGCCTTTCGCGCGGTCTTTTCAAAGCCGTGAGGTGACCGCCCCCCGGTCTGAAGACCGGGCGCGACCGGCCGATTCCGAGCTCGCCGCCTTGGTCCAAAGTTTCGGCCAAGCATGCTTTGCCTTGCTGGCTCACAGTGCTATAGGGCTCTGGATTTCTCCCACCGTCGGAATGCCGCACGCGGTGTTCCGCAAGCTACGAGGCATATCAATGGCAAAGATCAAGGTCGCCAATCCGGTCGTCGAACTCGACGGCGACGAGATGACCCGCATCATATGGCAGTTCATCAAGGACAAGCTGATCCATCCTTATCTCGACCTCGATCTCGAATATTACGACCTCGGCGTCGAAAACCGTGATGCAACTGACGACCAGGTGACGATCGACGCCGCAAACGCCATCAAGAAACACGGTGTCGGGGTCAAATGCGCCACGATCACGCCGGACGAAGGCCGCGTCGAGGAGTTCAAGCTGAAGAAGATGTGGAAGTCGCCGAACGGCACGATCCGCAACATCCTCGGCGGCGTCATCTTCCGCGAGCCGATCATCTGCAAGAACGTGCCGCGCCTCGTTCCCGGCTGGACCAAGCCGATCATCGTCGGCCGCCACGCCTTCGGCGATCAGTACCGCGCAACCGATTTCAAATTCCCGGGCAAGGGCAAGCTCTCGATCAAGTTCGTCGGCGAAGACGGCCAGACGATCGAGCATGACGTTTACGACGCGCCGGGCGCCGGCGTGGCACTCGCCATGTACAACCTGGACGAATCGATCACCGAATTCGCGCGCGCCTCGTTCAACTACGGCCTGCAGCGCAAGGTTCCGGTCTACCTTTCGACCAAGAACACGATCCTGAAGGCCTATGACGGCCGCTTCAAGGATATCTTCCAGAAGGTGTTCGACGAGGAATTCGCCGCCCAGTTCAAGGCCGAGAAGCTCTGGTACGAACACCGCCTGATCGACGACATGGTCGCCTCGGCGCTGAAGTGGTCCGGCGGCTATGTCTGGGCGTGCAAGAACTATGACGGCGACGTGCAGTCCGACATCGTCGCGCAGGGCTTCGGCTCGCTCGGCCTGATGACGTCGGTGCTGATGACGCCGGACGGAAAGACGGTCGAGGCGGAAGCCGCCCACGGCACGGTGACGCGCCACTACCGCCAGCACCAGAAAGGCGAAGAAACCTCGACCAACTCGATCGCCTCGATCTTCGCCTGGACCCGCGGCCTCGCCCACCGCGCCAAGCTCGACGGCAACGCCGAACTCGCGAAGTTTTCCGAAACGCTGGAGCGCGTCTGCGTCGATACGGTCGAATCGGGCTTCATGACCAAGGACTTGGCACTCCTCATCGGCCCCGACCAGCCCTGGCTGTCGACCACCGGATTCCTCGACAAGATCGACGAGAACCTCAGGAAGGCAATGGCCGCCTAAGCGGCCAGCCCGACAACCACAACTGCGAAACCCGGCCTTGTGCCGGGTTTCTTGCTTGAATGGTACGAGCAAAATGGAGCCGCATTACTTGAGCGGCAGATAGATTTCCGTAAGCAGCTCGGTCGGGGCCACCTCGCGCGGGTTGTTCAGATATTTCTCGAACATGACGCAGTCGCGGATTTCGCGGCCGGAGTTCGGAAGCCAGGTCCCATAAAGCCATCGATAGGCCTTCGGCATGTCGGCATAGGGGCCTTTGTGCCGCAGCACGGCATAGTGCCCGCCCTCGATTTTTTGGGCGTCAGCGGCGCCTCGGCCGCGTGCTCGCCGTTGACCGTCACGCAGGCGAAGGATCGGAGCTTATCCGTCTCCACGAGTTCCGGGTCATCCAGGTAGATTCCGACCATCTCCATGTCCGGCCGAAAGAGGCCGCGTGCAAAAAGGCTACCGTAAAGCGTTTCGAACGCCTCGCCGATACCCATGTAGGAACCGGAATGGGCGACACCCGCCAGGGTCAGAGGCTCTATCGTCCTCAAGTCAACATCGTACATGACAGCATTTCCTTCCGTAGAGGCGGCTTCAAAGGCCCTGTGGCTCCCCTCCTTCCTGTAGCGCGCCGGCGGAAGGCCATAGACGGCCTTGAAGGTGCGGTTGAAGGATTGAACATTCGGGTAGCCGGAGCGTCGCGCGATCGCTTCGACGGAAAGATCGGTCTGGACGAGCTCTGCCGCCGCGCGCTGCAGCCGCAATCTCTTGACGGTCGCCGCCAATGTCTCGCCATTTACCGCCCGGTAGATGCGATGCCAGTGGTGCGGCGAAAGACATGCGATCTCCGACAACCGGCCGAGATCCAGTTCTTCATCGAGATGCCCGTAGATATAGGCCGAGACGCGATGAAGCCGCCTCTCATATGTAGCCCATGCACCGCCCGTCATATCGAACCTTCCGCGCTTCGCTCGATCGCCTTCAAACCACGGATCGATTTGACAAATCCTGCTGACCTAAGTGCTGCCCGCTCCGCTTGTGCGGCAATGCGACTCAGATAGGCTGACAATGCCCGGCGCGCAGGATCCTGCAAACGTGGCGGATCTCGAAGGTTTCTCCGATGCCCGATTCTCTTATCCCGAAAACTGTCAGCGTGATCGCCGAGGGATACGGCCGCACCAGGCTGAAAGCGGACGCTCTGGCCGGCCTGACGGTCGCCATCGTCGCCTTGCCGCTTTCGATGGCCATCGCCATCGCCTCCGGCGTAACACCCGATCGCGGCCTCTATACCGCAATCGTCGGCGGCTTCCTCGTCTCACTCCTCGGCGGCAGCCGGGTCCAAATCGGCGGTCCGGCGGGTGCCTTCATCGTTCTCGTCGCCGCGACCGGTGCCCGGCACGGCATCGACGGCCTGCTGCTTGCGACTGCCATGGCTGGCATCATGCTCGTTGCGGCCGGCTACTTGCGCCTCGGACAGTACATCAAATTCATCCCCTACCCCGTCACAGTCGGCTTCACGGCAGGGATTGCCGTGATCATCTTCGCCAGCCAGTTGCGCGACCTTTTCGGCCTGACGCTTTCGGGTAGCGAACCCGGACCGATCGTCGAAAAGACCGTGGCACTCGGCCGGGCTGCCGACACGGTCAATTGGGCGGCAGTGGTGACCGCCACCCTCACGATCGGCATCATTCTCGCGCTGCGCCGATCGAGGCCGCATTGGCCCGGCATGCTGATTGCCGTTGGTGCCGCATCGGTGCTCGTCGCCGCCTTGTCTTTGCCGACGGACACGATCGGCAGCCGTTTCGGCGGTATTCCGCGCGGCCTCCCGCTTCCGACCTTGCCGCCGCTCTCCCTTGAGAAAGCCGTTGCGGTGTTTCCGGACGCGGTCTCGTTGGCTCTTCTCGGCGCGATCGAGTCACTGCTTTCGGCCGTGGTGGCCGATGGCATGACGGGACGCAGACATAGATCCAGCATGGAGTTGATTGCTCAGGGAGTCGCCAATTTAGGTTCGGCGCTCTTCGGCGGCATCTGCGTCACCGGCACCATTGCCCGCACGGCAACCAACGTTCGCGCCGGAGGCACCAGCCCCGTTTCTGGCATGCTGCATTCGGTCTTTCTCCTTCTCTTCATGCTGCTTGCCGCACCGCTCGCAAGCTATATCCCACTCGCTTCCCTCGCCGGCGTGCTTGCAGTCGTTGCCTGGAACATGATCGAGAAGCCGGCCTTCATGGCGCTCTTGCGGTCGTCCTACGGAGATGCCGTCGTGCTGCTCGCGACCTTTTTCATCGTTGTCTTTCGCGAATTGACAGAAGGGATAGTGATCGGAGTCGCGCTCGGCGCCCTCCTGTTCATCAATCGAATGGCGAAAAGCATTTCGGTCGGTGAAATGAAGTCGCTCGAGCTGCTGCAAGCGGGGAACGGCGACGAAGAGCACCCCGTCATCGGCGATGATCCCGAAACGGTGATCTATCGGATTGCAGGCGTCTTCTTCTTCGGATCGGCAGCCACCGTTGCCGCGGTGCTCGATCGGATCGCCGATCAGCGCCGCAACTTCATTCTCGATTGCTCGGAAATCCCCTTCATGGATTCTACCGCCGCGAACATCATCGAAGGGACGTTGCGCAAGGCGGAGAGGATCGGCGTGCGCGTCATTATCGTCGGTGCCAATACGCAGGTTCGTCGCGCCTTGTATCAACACCACGTGCGTCCACCGCGTGTCTTGATGCGCGCCTCGGTTCCGGCGGCACTCGACACAATCCGCAGCGAACGGCGCACATGAAAAAGGGCGCCGCAGCGCCCATTATTCGTCTTTTCGCACCACGCCGCTCACCCGGCCAACGCTACTGCGACCGCCTCGATCGCCTCCGCTGCACGTCCGCCGTCCGGACCGCCGGCCTGGGCCATGTCGGGCCGCCCGCCGCCGCCCTTGCCGCCGAGCGCAGCCGAAGCGACGCGCACCAGATCCACGGCGCTGACTTTCGAAGTGAGGTCGTCGGTGACCGCCACCACGGCGCTCGCCTTGCCGTCGCCGCTGACGCCCACGAAGGCGACCACGCCCGAACCGAGCGTCTTCTTGCCGTCGTCCGCAAGGCTCTTCAGGTCCTTCGGCTCGACGCCGGATACCACCCTGCCGAGGAACCGGACGCCGCCGATCTCGCGGGCGGCATCCCCGGAGCCGTTCTGACCGTCACCCGCGAGCGCGAGTTTCTTCTTCGCCTCGGTAAGTTCCCGTTCCAGCTTGCGGCGCTCGTCGAGCAGCGCCTCGACGCGCCCGAGGACATCCGAGGGCTGGACCTTCAGGGCAGATGCCAACGTCTTGACCCGCTCATCCTGTTCGTTGAGATAGGCTCGCGCGGCCTCACCGGTCAGCGCCTCCACCCGGCGCACGCCGGCGCCGACAGCGCTTTCCGAGACGACGCGAACGAGGCCGATATCGCCCGTAGCGGACACATGCGTACCGCCACAGAGCTCGACCGAATAGGGCCTGCCGGCTTTGGAGCCGCGAAGGCCCTGCCCCATGGACACGACCCGCACCTCGTCGCCGTATTTCTCGCCGAAGAGCGCCATGGCGCCCTCGGCGATCGCATCGTCGACGCTCATCAGCCGTGTGACGACCGGCGTGTTCTGGACGATGATCTCGTTCGCCATCTCCTCGACGATCTTCAGCTCCTCCGCCGTCATCGGCTTCGGATGCGAGACGTCGAAGCGCAAGCGCTCAGGCGCGACGAGCGAGCCCTTCTGGGCAACATGGGTACCGAGGACCTCGCGCAGCGCCTCGTGCAACAGATGCGTCGCGGAATGGTTGGCGCGCAGGCGCGCACGGCGCGCATGGTCGACCGTCAGGGCAGCCGCTTCGCCGGTCTTCACGCTGCCTTCCTCCACGGTGCAATAGTGGACGAAGAGCCCTTCGCCACGTTTCTGCGTGTCGGTCACAGTAAGCTTGCCGGTCTCGGTGGCGATGACGCCGGTGTCGCCCATCTGGCCGCCGGATTCGCCGTAGAAAGGCGTCTGGTTCAGAACCAGCTGTACGTTCTCGCCCTTGGTGGCCGCCTCGACGACGGCACCATCCCTGACGATCGCCTGAATGACCCCTTCAGCCGACTCGGTGTCGTAGCCGAGGAAGTCGGTCGCGCCGTGCTTATCCCTGAGCTCGAACCAGATGGTCTCGGTCGCGGCTTCGCCGGAGCCGGCCCAGTTGGCGCGGGCCTCGGCCTTCTGCCGCTGCATGGCGGCCGTAAATGCGTCCGTATCGACGCCGATGCCCTTGGCGCGCAGCGCGTCCTGGGTGAGGTCGAGCGGAAAACCGTAGGTGTCGTAGAGCTTGAACGCCGTCTCGCCGTTGAACTGGTCGCCTTCGGAAAGATCGGCCGAAGCCTCCGCCAAAAGGTTGAGGCCGCGCTCCAGGGTCTTGCGGAAGCGGGTTTCCTCCAGCTTCAGCGTTTCCGAGATTAGCGCTTCGGCGCGGACGAGTTCCGGGTAAGCGCGGCCCATCTGGCCCACGAGCGCCGGCAGGAGCTTCCACATCAGCGGATCCCGCGCGCCGAGCAACTGTGCGTGGCGCATGGCGCGGCGCATGATTCTGCGCAGAACGTAACCGCGGCCCTCGTTCGACGGCAGAACCCCATCGGCGATCAGGAACGCGGAGGAACGCAGATGATCGGCGATGACGCGATGGCTCGCGCGCCGGTCCCCCTCGGCCTTCACGCCGGTCGCCTCTTCGGAAGCCGCGATCAACGCGCGGAAAAGGTCGATGTCATAATTGTCGTGCTGGCCCTGGAGCACGGCGGCCACGCGCTCCAGCCCCATGCCCGTGTCGATCGAAGGCCGCGGCAGGTCGACGCGCTCTTCCTTGGTGATCTGCTCGTACTGCATGAAGACGAGGTTCCAGATCTCGATGAAGCGATCGCCGTCTTCCTCGGCCGAGCCGGGAGGTCCGCCCCAGATATGATCGCCGTGATCGTAGAATATTTCCGAGCACGGGCCGCATGGACCGGTGTCTCCCATGGCCCAGAAGTTGTCGCTCGTCGCGATGCGGATGATGCGATCGTCGCTCAGGCCGGCAATCTTCTTCCAAAGGCCGAATGCCTCGTCGTCGGTATGGTACACCGTGACGAGCAGACGCTTGGCATCGAGCCCGTATTCCTTGGTGATCAGGTTCCAGGCAAGCTCGATCGCGCGCTCCTTGAAATAGTCGCCGAAGGAGAAATTGCCGAGCATCTCGAAGAAGGTGTGGTGACGGGCGGTGTAGCCGACATTGTCGAGGTCGTTATGCTTGCCGCCGGCGCGCACGCATTTCTGCGCCGTCGCCGCGGTCGAATAGGGTCGCTGCTCGAGCCCGGTGAACACATTCTTGAACTGCACCATGCCCGCATTGGTGAACATCAATGTCGGGTCGTTGCGCGGCACGAGTGGGCTGGACGGCACGACCTCGTGACCGTACTTGCGGAAATAGTCGAGGAACATCGACCGGATTTCATTCACGCCGCTCATCTTGCGTCCTATCTGTGTACACTCCGGCGGCAACCCGATCTCTCCAGGCTGCAAGCCGCACTTTTCAACCCCGCGCTTAGGCGCGTCGCATTCAATTACGTCACGCCTCCCGCCGGCCGAGCCGTCGGAACCACAGGCTTTTATCGTCCGCATTTCATGCTGTCCAGCGGGCAGCAAAAAACCGGCCGCAGGTGACGACGGCCGGCTTCGCACGCTTGAACGAGACGGTTGCTGCCGATTACATATCGGCGGCTTCGTCGCCGTCGCTTTCCGGCCCGCCATTCTCCAGGAACCGGTCGGCTATGAGACCGGCATTCTGCCGCAGAGCCGTCTCGATTTCGCGCAACAGTTCGGGATTCTCCCGCAGGAAGAGCTTGGCGTTTTCCCGTCCCTGGCCGAGCCGCTGGCTGTTATAGGAAAACCAGGCGCCCGATTTCTCGACGATGCCCGCCTTGACGCCGAGATCGATCAATTCGCCCGTCTTCGAAACGCCTTCGCCATACATGATGTCGAACTCGACCTGCTTGAAGGGCGGTGCCATCTTGTTCTTGACGACCTTGACGCGGGTCTGGTTGCCGACGACTTCCTCGCGCTCCTTGACCGAGCCGATACGGCGAATGTCGAGGCGCACCGAGGCGTAGAACTTGAGCGCATTGCCGCCCGTCGTCGTTTCCGGCGAGCCGAACATCACGCCGATCTTCATGCGGATCTGGTTGATGAAGATCACCATGCAGTTTGACTTGGAGATCGATGCCGTAAGCTTGCGCAGCGCCTGGCTCATGAGGCGCGCCTGCATGCCCGGCAGACTGTCGCCCATCTCGCCCTCGATTTCGGCGCGCGGCACGAGTGCGGCCACCGAATCGATGACGAGAATGTCGATCGCACCCGAACGGACCAGCGTATCGGTGATTTCCAGCGCCTGCTCGCCCGTATCAGGCTGCGAAATCAGAAGATTTTCGAGATCCACCCCGAGCTTTCGCGCATAGACCGGATCGAGTGCGTGTTCGGCATCGACGAAGCCGCAGATGCCGCCCTTCTTCTGTGCCTCGGCAATGGTCTGCAGCGCCAGCGTGGTCTTGCCCGAGCTTTCCGGTCCATAGATCTCGATGATGCGGCCTTTCGGCAGGCCGCCGATGCCGAGCGCGATGTCGAGGCCGAGCGACCCGGTGGAGACGGTTTCGATCTCAACTACGCTGTCCTTCGCTCCGAGCTTCATGATCGATCCCTTACCGAACGAACGTTCGATCTGGGAAAGAGCCGCTTCAAGTGCCTTGCTTTTGTCCACCGATTTGTCCTCTACGAGCCGCAAAGAATTTTGTGCCATTGGTCCACCTTTAGGTTATTGGAGCTATCGAGGCAATGAAGCCGCCGCAAGCCTTTTTGTACATGTTTTGTTCCAACTTGGCAATGGCACGTCAAGCAATTGAAATTGCACGGAATATTTCACTACGTTCGATTCTTGTTCACGCCTTTCGTCCACAGTATCCACAAGTTGCGCGTCAACGCATGCCGGCTTTCACGCGCCGCCCCGATTCGCTTCGTGATTCACGATGGATCAAAGCCGGACAAAGCCCTAAAAGGTAGTACGAAACGATAGATCGGAATGCCGGCGGAAGAGAGACTTCGCCACCTTTTCTCCGCCGTTCATCGAGGACCAGATGCAAGCACAGGTGAAGTCGCAGAACATAGCCGTTTTTGGCGGCGCTCATATCG
Organism: Sinorhizobium sp. 22678; assembly: GCF_052044265.1. Taxonomy (NCBI): domain Bacteria; kingdom Pseudomonadati; phylum Pseudomonadota; class Alphaproteobacteria; order Hyphomicrobiales; family Rhizobiaceae; genus Sinorhizobium; species Sinorhizobium sp. 22678. Next base: position 248,039 of record NZ_JBQEMS010000010.1, read on the forward strand.
ACCGGCGCGGCCGGATCAGCGGCGCGACGACACCGGGCGCGAGCAATCCGGGCACCTGGTTCGAGGAAGCCGGGGGCGGCGGCTTCAATGCAGCGAGAAATCTCGCGCGCCTCGGCCATCGCGTAACCATGATCAGCCCGCGGGGCGGCGATCCCGCCGGCGACACGGTGGCGGCCGCTGCGGAAGCTGCCGGTGTGATCGATCGCCCTTTTACCTTTCTCGATCGCAAGACGCCGAGCTATACGGCAATCCTGGAAAACGACGGCAACCTCGTCATCGCGCTCGCGGACATGGACCTCTATGCTTTGTTTACGCCGCGCCGGCTGCAGCAGCGGACCACGCGCGAGATTTTAGCGGCGAGCGAACTCGTGCTGATGGACGCCAATCTGCCGGAGGAGACGTTGACGGCGCTTGCCGGCACCGCCGCGAAGTTCAGCCCTCTCCGTGCCGGTATCGCCGTTTCTCCGGCAAAAGTGGTCCGCTACCGCGCGTGCCTCGACGGGCTCGATTTCCTGTTCATGAACGAGGCGGAGGCGCGCGCGCTGACCGGAACCGAGGCCGCAACCGCCGCGGAATGGCCGTTGCTGCTGCGCTCCGCCGGTCTTTCCGGCGGTGTCGTGACGCGCGGAGGCCGGGCCGCGGTCGCCTTCGACGGCAAGGGTGCCTGCCTCGCTACGCCGCCGGCTCTTTCAGCACTTGCCGACGTCACCGGCGCCGGCGATGCGCTCGCCTCGGGCTTTCTCGCCGCCCGGCTTGCCGGTGCGGATCTTGCCGCCTGCCTGCGCCGGGGCATGGCGGCCGCCGTCATAACGCTGCATTCGCCCTACGCTGCCTCCGAAGAGATGCTGCCTGACAAGCTGGAGCAAGTGCTGCGCCTTGTGCCGGAAGCGGAAATGCTGGCATGAGAATTGGCAGCTGAATGGGAGCCGGGTAGCGCGGAATGCGGGCGGTTCTTCCGCACCCTCTGCTCCAGGCACCGGAATCGATCAGGCACCCCCGATGCAATTTGCCGTCGGATGTCATCAATCAAGGAAACGATCATGACCAAACCCTCCTCCCCGTCCCTGCCGATGGAATATTCAGATGAAGTCGCGGCCGCCAAGCAACGAGGTGCGCCGATCGTCGCGCTGGAATCCACGATCATCACGCATGGCATGCCCTATCCCGGCAACCTCGACATGGCCCGCAGCGTCGAGACGATCATCCGCGAACAGGGTGCCGTGCCCGCGACCATCGCCGTAATCCATGGGGTCCTCCATATCGGTCTGGACGATGCCAAACTGGAGGCGCTGTCGAAGACGCAGGGCGCGATGAAACTTTCGCGCGCCGACCTCGCCTTCGCGATCGCCGAACGCCGCACCGGCGCCACGACCGTTGCCGCAACGATGATCGCCGCTGCCCGTGCCGGCATCCGGGTTTTTGCGACCGGCGGCATCGGCGGTGTTCACCGCGGAGCGGAGCAGAGCTTCGACATATCGGCGGACCTGGACGAACTCGCACGTACCGGCGTCATTGTCGTCTGTGCCGGCGCCAAGGCCATTCTGGACATTCCCAAGACGCTCGAAGTGCTCGAAACCCGCGGTGTCCCTGTCGTGACCTATGACAGCGAGAACTTCCCGGCCTTCTGGTCGCGTGAATCCGGCCTCAAGAGCCCGCTGATGCTGAACAGTCCGGCGGCAATCGCCAGTTTCCAGCGGACGCGCGAGTTGCTCGGGATCGACGGCGGAATGCTTGTCGCCAATCCGGTGCCGGAACAAAGCGAAATCCCGCGCGAGGAGATGGAGATCTATATCACCCGCGCACTCGACAATGCGGCGAGCGAGGGCATTTCCGGCAAGGCGGTCACACCGTATCTGCTCGACAACCTCTTCCGTTTGACGGACGGGCGCAGCCTGGAAACCAATATCGCGCTGGTCGAGAACAATGCGCGCCTTGCCGCCGGGATCGCTGTCGCACTCGCTGCGAAGTAACCGCAGAAATGGAATAGGAAGGCGAAGGGGATCTGCCGCGCCGCCGTTTGCCCTTCTCCCTATCGAAATGGGGAAGATGCCGGCAAACGGCGAAGAGCACAGGTTCGGAGGAGAAACCTCGTCAGCTGTCGAGCATCTCGCGCACGGCGACGGCAAGTTGCTTCAGCGAGAAGGGCTTCGGCAGGAAGCCGAACTTCGCGTCGGCCGGCAGATTTCGCGCAAAAGCATCTTCGGCATAGCCGGATACGAAGATGAACTTCAGGTCCGGATATGTCTTGCGCAGCTCGCGCAGCAGCGTCGGCCCGTCCATCTCCGGCATCACGACGTCGGAGACGACGATATCGACGGCGCCTTCGAGTTCGTCCATGATCTCCAGCGCTTCGATACCCGATCCCGCTTCGTGAACCGTATAGCCGCGCGTCTCCAGCATGCGCTTGCCGCCGCGCCGGACCGCTTCCTCGTCCTCGACGAGCAGCACGACCGCCGAATCCCCGGTCAGGTCGGCAGGCTCGGCCCGAGGCATCGGCACCGCAACCGGTTCGCTCCTCGCCGGCGCCGCGGATTGCGCTGCGGACGCGTCCTCATCCTGGATTTCGGGCACGTCGACATGCCGCGGCAGCAGGATGCGGAAGGTCGTACCGCTGCCGATCTCCGACTCGGGATAGATATAGCCGCCGGACTGCTTCACGATGCCGTAAACCATCGACAGTCCGAGCCCTGTGCCCTTACCGACATCCTTCGTGGTGAAGAAGGGCTCGAAGATCTTGTCCATGATTTCCGGCGGAATGCCGGTGCCCTGGTCGGACACCTCGACCATGACGAAGTCTTCCTCGGGCAGTTCGCGCCGTCCAAGCGCCGACACTTCGCTCGCCGGCAGATTGCGCGTCCTGAGCGTGATGATCCCGCCCGCAGGCATGGCGTCGCGGGCATTGACGGCGAGGTTCAGGAGCACCTGCTCGAACTGGCCGAGGTCGGTCTTCACCGGCCAGAGATCGCGGCCATAGTCGACCTCCACCTTGACGTTGGTGCCGGTCATGCGGTCGACGAGCATCCTGAGATCGCCGATGACGTCGGTGAGATTGAGCACCGTCGGACGCATCGTCTGCTTGCGCGAGAAGGCGAGCAGCTGCCGCACAAGCACGGCTGCCCGGTTGGCGTTACGCTTGATCTCCATCAGGTCCGCGAAGGTCGCATCCGCCGGCCGCGCCGATAGCAGCAGATGGTCGGCGGAAAGCAGGATGGCGGTCAGGACGTTGTTGAAATCATGGGCGATGCCGCCGGCGAGCGTTCCCACGGCATTCATCTTCTGCGTCTGCGCCATCTGGTTTTCGAGCGCCTTCTGCTCGGTGATCTCCAGAGCATAGATGATCGCAGCCTCCTCGGGCGCCTGATCGCTCTGGTCGATGACGGCATTGACGTAGAAGCGGAAGTGACGCCCATCATCCTTGGGATGAAGCGCGTCGATCGGGGCAATATCGCTCTGCCGGTCCTTCGCGGCAGCCAGCGACTCCTGCAGACGCCCTCTCTCGGATTGGTGCACCACGGCGTCGATCAGGGCCCCACGCTCGACCTCGTCCTGCGAAACGAGCCCGGCGAAGAGCTTCATGAACGGAGCGTTGGTTCGGAGAATGCGGCCGTCTCCATCCACCGAGGCGATCGCCATGGGCGTGTTGTTGAAGAAGCGGGTGAACCGCATCGCGGCATTCGACGCCGACTGATCGCCGTCGTCGCCTTCCCGCGACATCACGATCGTCCGGCTTTCGCCGGGCGCACCGTCCCGTGCCGAGGAAACGCGATGAATCAGGCGTACCGGCAGGCTCTGGCCGTTGGTCTTTCTGAGATCGAGGTCCAGGATCTTGGTTTTCTTGAGACCGGGCTCCGCCTGTACCGATTGTACCAGCGCCAGCCCCTCGCCCGCGACGAGATCGGCAATGCTGACGGAGCCAGGCTGGAACTTGGTCAGGTCTATTCCGAGCCAATCGGCGAGCGTCGCGTTGATATAGAAGATCTCGCCCTTGCGCCCGGCGGAGAAGAAGCCCGCGGGTGCGTGGTCGAGATAGTCGATCGCGTTCTGCAGTTCCTTGAAGAAGCGCTCCTGCTCGTCGCGCTCCGCGGTAATATCCGCGATCTGCCACAAGTAGAGCGGATTGCTGTCGGCATCCTCGAGCGGCAATACCCGCGCCTTCAGCCGATACCAATGGGCGCCGGAACCGGCCACCTTGCCGTTTGCCAGAGGTTTCAGCAGCCGGAACTCCTCATGTCCCTGCTTGCCCTCATGCAGACCGTTGGTCAGGCGATAGATCGCTTCGGTGGCCTCGCGGTTGCGCGACAGGATCGTTTCGAGCGACTGGATGCCTGCCGCACTCTTGGTGCCCGTCAGGGCACCATAGGCTGCGTTGGCATAGATGATGCGCCCCTTGCGGTCGGTCACGATCGTCCCGTCTTCATGCGCGTCGAGGAAGGCGCGCGCCAGTTCGTCCGGCCGCGATTGCGGCATCACTTCGATAAAACCGATGACGGAAGAAACGAGGAAGAATATGCCCACCATGGCCAGCACGCCGAGAATGCCGAGCACGATCTCGTTTTCGAGCTGGTCCTTGAAGACGACGAAAGCGGCAGCCGACGCGGTGAGGACGATCGCAAGCAGGATGATCCTGAGGATGGTTCCCGGACGAACGCCCCGGTCAACGACCGGCATCTGGTAGTCACCTGCCTGCCGCAATTTCGTCATCGGGTCCTCACCTGCTGCCGGGTCGCATCGAACGCGATCCCGAGCGCTTGCAGTGCCGTACATCCCCGTGGATGCACAAGGGCCGCTGCAATACTTTGAATTGCCGCATGATTATCCCCAATCCGTTTCCGGCTTGAGGAACCATGCGGTGGCCGGGTCCGAAGGCATCGTCGCGAATCGATGGCCGCCCTCCGCGCTTTCGCGCATCGACCTGGAATCATCTTTAACAATCAGAGATAACAGCAAAAAGCGTCTCTGCGGAAGCGCTGCGGTCAATTCACAGGGAATGTCGGGCCGAAGCTTGTCCAAGCCCGAAAAAAGCCGTCAAATATTGACATGCGAAGCGGCAGTAAGGAGTTCAGCCTATGTTGGAAACAATCCTCGGGGACAACGCCAGCCGGTTCATGATCGCCGCCGGAGCGGTTGCGATCGGTCTCTTGTGCCTCGTCGCCGTGCTTCGGCTCATGCGCAACAAGCCCTCCTCTCCCTTCGTCCGCGGCGGCAAGAACAGGCAGCCGCGGCTCGCGGTGCTCGATGCCGCCGCAGTCGACACGCGTCGGCGGCTGGTGCTCGTCCGCCGCGACGACGTCGAGCACCTGATCATGATCGGCGGCCCGACGGACATCGTGATCGAAAGCCGCATCGCGCCCGAGGGAGAAGTTCCGGTTCCGGCCGCACTTCAGGCGGAGCCGGAAGAAAAGACGACCCGCGCCCCGATTGCGGAAACCCGGCCTCAGCCGGTTCCTTCCCCTGTCCCGCCCGAACGCCCTCTCCCGACGGAAGCTGCCGCCGATCCCGTTCGGCAACCGGCGCGCCCGAGCGAGCCGCCGCGGGTCGCCGCGCGCCCGGAGCCTCCGGTGCGGGTGGTTCCGGATCAGCAAGGCCCCGCACTCGGCTCACCGCAGCCGCAGCAGGTCTCCAGGCCTTTACCTGCGCCTCACATTCCGCCGGTATCAGCCATCGAGCCGTCGCACACCGATTTCAGCGCGGTGCGTGACCGCTCGCTTCCGGTGGAGCCCGCTGCTCGCGAAGAGCGCCCCGTCCCGCTTACGGCGCTCGAGCCGGTAAAGGGCATGCCGGGCCAATCTCTCCCGCCTCGGCCCGCAGCGCCGGAAGCGGCCGCGGAATTCGAGCGCATGCTCGATGCGGAAATCAGCGGCGATCTCCAGCGCTTCTCACCTTCAGGGCCGCCGCGTCCGAAGATCAGGCCCGCCGGTCGCCAGGAACCGGTACTCGGATCGCCTTCGCAGGAGACCCGCAAGGAGCCGACGATCGAAGAAGAAATGGAAAGGATGCTCGCCGATATCTCCGTGAGCCGCAAATTGTAACTCGTACGCCGCGGAACAACGCATCGGTGCACAAATGAAAACGGCGCGGTCGAACCGCGCCGTTTTCGATAGTCCCAACGGTGTCCCGGGACTTATTCGTCCCGGTAGACCTTCTCGCGACGCTCGTGACGTTCCTGCGCCTCGATCGAGAGAGTTGCGATCGGCCGGGCGTCCAGGCGCTTCAGTCCGATCGGCTCCCCGGTTTCCTCGCAGTAGCCGTAGGTGCCTTCATCGAGCCGCTGCAACGCGGCATCGATTTTGGCAATCAACTTCCGCTGACGGTCCCGAGCGCGCAACTCGATCGCCCGGTCCGTTTCGGACGAGGCGCGGTCCGCAAGATCAGGATGATTGGCGCTCTCCTCCGCCAGGTGATCCAGTGTCTCGCGGGCCTCGCGAAGGATGTCGTTTCTCCAGGCATTCAGCTTCGCACGAAAGTATGCCCGGTGGTTCGCATTCATAAAATCCTCGTCCTCCGACAGGACATAGGTACTAAGATCGATCTTCTCACTCAACGCGATTCTCCTGAAGAACATCTCATTGCGGCGGTGTATAGACCTATGGAAGCTCTGATTCAAGCCTTGTAATCAGTGCTTAACTGCATTTTAACACTGCCCGCATCGCAGGCTAACCGGCTAATATTTCATCACAATTACACGTAAAGTCTTGAACGCCGAAATACCGCTCACCGCCGACGGCATCGGCCGCTTGACGTTCCACGGGCGAGCACGGCGGCATTTCGGATTGCGACATTTGGTGCGCGACCCGCATCGGTTCAATGGGCGCACCGGATCAAAAAACCGCGAAACGCGGCTTGATCTTTACGCCGACCGGCGGGACAACGGAGCATCCGCAAGGCGTTTCCAGCCGTCGGCACCACGGGCGCCTCCATCCTGGGGATTTCCAACACCGGGTGAATACATGCAAGACAGCGTCGTCCCGGCCTTCCAGCTTCTGCTTCTTCGCCACGCCCGATCGGGCTGGGCTCTGCCCGGCCAGAGCGATTTCGATCGCGCGCTCGACGATGTCGGCTTTGCGGAGGCGGAACTCACGGCACAGTCCGCAGCCGACCATCGCATCAGGCCGGACCTGATTCTTTGTTCGACGGCTGTCCGCTGCCGGCAGACGGCCGAACCGCTATACCGCGCATTTGGCGAAGATATCGACATTCGGTACCTCGACCCACTCTATACCGGTCCCACGACCGTCTATGCCGACCTTGTCGAGGCGCATGCGAGCCGACCCTCGCTGATGATCATCGGACACAATCCGATGATGGAGGAGCTCTTTCGACGAATTCTGGGCGAAGAACGGGCGGCTGCGGCACTCGCTGACGGATATCCGCCGGCCGGAATGGCGGTGATCGATTTTGCGGCGCCGCCGAAAGCCGGAAGGGCATGGACAGCGACACTTTCGAAGTTCCTCGTTCCCGCCCTTGAAGAAGCCGCGAAAGGATGAAGCCCTGCCAGCCGCTTCCGCCTGCGGAAACGGCGAATTCGCTTCGCCTTGTTGCGCTGACGGAAACATTTCCTATATCGCTCCAGACGCTACGCGGATGCCCGCGACCCGGTTGGGATATCGGCAAATCAAACGTACCGCTCATCATTCCCGAAGGGACGAAACAATTTGGCGCCCATTCTCACCAGTTTCAAAGACGACGCGCTGATCGCCCTGGACAATCTCGCCGACCGCGCCGCGGGTCTCGTTACCCCGTCCGTCAGGCTCGGTGTCACCGGCCTTTCGCGGGCCGGCAAGACCGTTTTCATCTCTTCGCTCGTCCACAACCTGCTGAACGGAGGGAGGCTGCCGGTATTCGAACCGGTCCGGTCGGGCCGGGTATCCAAGATCCGGCTCGAACCGCAGCCCGACGACGCGGTGCCGCGCTTTCAATATGAGGATCACATTGCGGCGCTGGTCCGGGATCGGTCCTGGCCGGATTCGACCAGGGCCATATCGCAGCTGCGGATCACCCTCGATTACGAAAGCGCCAGCGGCTGGAACCGTCTGTTCTCTCCCGGGCGGCTGTCGATCGACATCGTCGATTATCCCGGCGAATGGCTGCTCGATCTGCCGCTGCTCGGCCAGGATTTCCGGCAGTTCAGCGACGCAACGGTTCAACGCGCACGCACCGGCATGCGCGCCGACCTGTCGAGCGAGTGGTTGGGACTTGCCGTCGCGCTCGGAGCCTCGGCGCCGGCCGACGAAGGCAGCGCCCGCCGGCTTGCCGAGAGTTTCACCGCCTATCTCAAGGCCTGCAAGGACGACGACCGGTCCCTCTCCACCCTGCCACCTGGCCGCTTCCTGATGCCGGGGGACCTCGAAGGGTCGCCGGCGCTTACCTTCTCGCCGCTCCCCGACCTGCCTGCGGGCCGCGCCCCAAAGGGTTCGCTCTGGGCGATGATGGAGCGCCGCTACGAAGCCTACAAGACGCATGTGGTAAAACCGTTCTTCCGCGAACATTTTGCCCGCCTCGACCGCCAGATCGTGCTTGTCGACGCGCTTCAGGCGGTCAACCGCGGCACAGAGGCGCTGAAGGATCTGGAACAGGCTCTGGCAGACGTGCTTGCCTGCTTCCGGCCCGGCGTCAACTCCTGGCTGACTTCGTTCGTCACGCGCAAGATCGACCGCGTACTGATCGCCGCCACCAAGGCCGATCACCTGCACCACGAAAGTCACGACCGGCTCGAGCGCATCACGGCTCGCCTCGTCAGCCGGGCGACCGAGCGAATAGGAATGAGCGGGGCGGGCCTTGAGGTCATGGCGCTCGCATCTGTCAGAGCGACGCGCGAAGCCACCGTAGACCACGATGGCCATCGTTTGCCCGTGATCGTCGGAACGCCGATCGCCGGTGAAAAGATCAACGGCGAGATATTCGACGGCGAAAAGAAAACAGCGATATTTCCTGGAGACTTGCCGGAAGATCCTGAACTTCTTTTTGAAGCCGTCGACCGCGTCTCCGCATCGGCCCTATCCGCCTCCGCCCCGGAGCAAGCAATGCCGGAACTGAATTTCGTCCGCTTCCGGCCGCCGCATCTCGAGGAGACGCGCGGCGGTTTGAAACTCTCCGTGCCGCATATCCGGCTCGACAGGGCCATGCAGTTCCTACTCGGAGATCGCCTGGCATGAGTGATGACTTCAACGACCGTCGACGCAGGCCGGCCGCCTTTTCCGTCGAGGCCGAGGAGGCCACCAAACGCGAGATGGAACAGACGCCGCGGCGCCCACCGGGGAGTTTCAGCGAAAAGATCGTCATGACGCCCGATGCCGAGGACCCGTTCATCGGGACCACCGCGGCGATCGAATCGCTCAACCTGCCGGAAGCAAAGCCGCAACGGCGCCGGCTCTCCTTCGGCAAGATCGCCGGGGGGGCTTTCGGCATCCTCATTTCGCTCGCGGTCGGGCTTTGGATCGACCGGCTTGTGCGCGACCTCTTTTCGCGCGCCGACTGGCTTGGCTACGGGGCCGTCGCAGTCGTGGCGATCGGCGTCGTCGCTTTCCTGATCGTGGTCGCGCGCGAAGTCTTCGGCATGATGCAACTGACTGCCGTCCAGACGCTGAAAGCCGATCTGGCCGCGGCCGCCGCGGCCGGAAAGACGCAAGCCGCACGTGCTGCGACCGCGAGGCTCGTTCACCTGCTCGCCGGCAATCCCCGGACGGCCAAGGGCCGTGCCCGCCTGACGGAGACCGAGGGCGATATCATCGATGCACCCCATCTCATCGAACTGACGGAGCGTGAATTGCTGGCGCCGCTCGACCGCGAGGCGCGGCGGATCATTCTTGGCGCCGCGAAGCGGGTGTCGATCGTGACTGCCGTCAGTCCGCGCGCACTCGTGGACCTCGGCTACGTGATCTACGAATCCGCGCGGTTGATCCGTGCCATGGCCGAACTCTACGGCAGCCGCCCGGGCACGCTCGGCCTGCTGCGCCTGATGCGCGACGTCATCGCGCATCTCGCCGTCACCGGCTCGATCGCCGTCGGCGACAGCCTCATCCAGCAGATCCTCGGCCACGGCCTGGCATCCAAGCTGTCCGCCCGCCTCGGCGAGGGCGTGATCAACGGGCTGATGACGGCGCGCATAGGGATCGCGGCGATGGATCTCTGCAGGCCGATGCCGTTTCGCGCGCTGAAGCGCCCCAGTATCGGCGACTTTCTGGGCGACCTGGCGCCCGGCGCCGCACGGTCCGAGGACGCAGCCGGCTGATCGTCGATCGATCGCCGGCGCGCCCTGCCCTCTACGCAAGATAAGCGGCCCAGAAGCCGGGCTGAAACCATCCGTTAACCATTTTCACGGCAATGTAGACGTCAGTTTCCAGCTTGATCCATCAAGGACTGCTCATGCTCTCGCGCCCTTCTCCGATTGTTCGCGGCATTGCCGTTATCGCGCTCGTCGCCGCCGCGGGCCTTGCGACACCCGCGTTCTCCGGCGCCCGTGACAAGGCGTTCTTCGACAGGATTGCCGGGCAATGGAAAGGCCCGGGCGAAATCGTTGCCGGCAAGTACAAGGGCACGAAGTTTACCTGCGATCTTACCGGTGAAGCGGCACCCGGCAACGAAGCCGGCCTGAAACTGGACGGCTTCTGCCGCGTCGGGGTATTCAAGCAGCCGATGTCGGCGACGATCGTCCGGAAGGGCAACAGCTACACCGGAAAGTTCCTGGACGGTGCCGAGGGCAAGGGTCTCGACGTCGTGTCCGGCAGCGTTGCCAAGGACAAGGTGGTCGTCGGGATCAACCGCAAAAAGCTCAATGGCGCGATGATCGCGCGCCTGCACGGCGAAGAAACAATGAACATCACGATCTCGGTGAAGGTCGAGGACACCATGGTTCCGGTCATCGGTGTGAGCCTCAACCGGCAGATGGACGATATCGCCGTCGGTTCGATCGAGTAACCACCCTTCCCGACAGACCTGTACGAGCACGGCTTCTCCGCTTATTGCTCCGCGCGCCACCATTCGACGTTTTCGTCGGCCACTTCGATACCCTTCACATCCGCCTGGCCCAGCCATTCTCTGACTGTCCGTCCGTCGACGGCAAGGTCTGCGGCAAAGTCGGCGAGCGGCTTCAGCACGAAGCCGCGTTCGGTCATGCGCGGATGAGGCAGCGTGAGCGTCGCGCTCGCCCTGTTGAGGTCACCGAAGGTCAGGAGATCGATGTCGATGGTGCGGGGACCCCAGCGCTCCATTCTCACACGCTTCATGGCTCGTTCGATCTCGAGACAGGCGGCAAGCAATGCCTCTGGTTCCAGCGTCGTTTCGACTTCCGCACAGGCGTTGAAGAACCAATCCTGATCCGTCTTGCCCCATGGCGGCGTGCGGTAGAGCCGCGAAACCGCGACGATCCGGCAATCCGACCGCGCATCGAGCGCCCGCAGGGCTTCTGCCATCGACCGGCGCGGATCGCCGAGATTGCCGCCGAGACCGAGTATCGCGTGCCGCCAGCTCCTATTCGGCGACATGCTCGACCGTGACTTCCACGTAGTCCAGGATGCCCGGAACCGGCGCGTTCGGCTTGCGGATGGAGACCTTTGCCCGGCGAATCTGGCGAAAACGGGCGCAAAGCGTCTTGGCGACCTCAAGCGCCAGCGCTTCGATCAGGTAACGCCGGCGTCCAGTGACGATCCTCTCGATCTCGGCGAAGGCGATGCCGTAATGCACGGTGTCGTCGATGCAGTCCTCGGCAAGCGCCGTCCCCTGGTCGACGACCAGTTCCGCATCGACGAAGAAACGCTGCCCGAGAAACTCCTCTTCGTCGAGCACGCCATGGCGGGCAAAGAACGCGCAGTTCTTCAGTGTGATCGTGTAGGTCGCAGTCATGGCTTCATGTCCCGTCAGCTGATCTTTGCGGCCAGCATAGCATCGGCCACCGCTAACGCATCCCTGTTGATTGCGACATCGTGTACCCGAAAAATCGCAGCGCCGGCAGTTCTGAGGAGCGCCGTCGTCGCGGCGGTACCGACGTCGCGGTCTTCCGCCTCTCGGCCCGTCACCGCACCGACGAAGCGCTTGCGCGAAGTTCCGACAAGAAGCGGCCGTCGAAACCCATGCAACGCCCTGAAGCGCGCCATCAGTTCGAGGTTCTCGTTCGTGTCCTTCGCGAATCCAAAGCCCGGATCGAGCACGACCCGTTCCCGCGCCACGCCGGCGTCGGCGGCGATCCGCAGAGACCGTTCCAGGAAATGGAACTGATCCTCGATCACATCGCTCAGTTTCTCCCGATCGCGTCCGGTATGCATGATGCAGAGCCCCGCACCCGTCTCGGCCGCCACGGCCGCGATCGCCGGCTCGCGCTGCAACCCGTGCACGTCGTTGACGATGTGGGCGCCGGCGTGAACCGCCAAACGCGCGGTTTCCGCGCGGTAGGTATCGACCGAGATGACGGCCCGGGACTGCCGCGCGATCGCGGCGATAACGGGCAGAACGCGGGCCTGTTCCTCGTCGGCGCTGACCGGTTTGGCGTCCGGTCGCGTGGATTCGCCGCCGATATCCAGGATTTCCGCACCCGCCTCCAATGCGCGCAGCGCAGCTCTGACAGCAGCGTCGGGATCAGCGAAGCGCCCGCCGTCGGAAAATGAATCCGGTGTAACATTGATGATCGCCATCAAAACGCCACGCGGGCCCAGTTCGAGATCGCGTCCATGCGCCAATTGCCAGCGCCAGGGCTGAAATGGATCGTATGTCATTGTTCCGGTCCGCAGCTGAACGGTTTGAATTCACCGCCCGTCATGGTGCAAATATATCATTCGAAAGCAACATGTTATGACGCCTTCCTCACGCACCTTGCAAGCTTGTCGACGTCGGTTGGGGCCGATTTGTGTTGCGCTGGCTTTGGCTATGCCCCAAGCTTCAATGAAGTTCAACCGGCGAGAACGCGCTTCCATGCCCCGACTACACATCCCGCTGCGTGCAGCCCTGGTCGCATTGCTCGTCGGAGTCCCGTTCGGCAACGCCTCAGGCGAAACACTGATCAGCAAGAGAATCTCCTACTTCTCGATCGGCGGGCGCACGGCCGCAGAACTCGACAAGGCGCTTTCGGCGTCCGGCCCTATGATGAAGAGCACCGGAACGCGGCATCCGGGCGCCACCCGGATCAAGTTCGGCGGCACGGTCACCTATGTTAGTCGCGACGACCGCTGCGCGGTGGGCTCGGCCAAAGTCACGCTCAACACGCGCATCATTCTGCCACGCTGGAAGCATCGTCGACAGGCGGGCCGCGATCTGGCCCTGGTCTGGGACACGCTGGCGAGCGACATCAAGCGCCACGAGGAACGCCATGCGGAGATCGCGCGCATCCATGCGCGCCAGATGGAAAAGGCACTGCTTTCACTGAAAGCCGAGGACAGTTGCGAGCGCATGCAGGCCCGGGTAGCGGAAGTAAGCGCCGAAGAAGTCGAGCGGCACGACAAGGACCAGGCGCGCTTCGACCGCACCGAGGCGGCGAATTTCGACCGGCGGATGATCCGGTTGCTGCAATACCGCCTCGAAAGCCTGAAGAAGAACGCCAAGGCCCGCTGATGGCGTGAGGCAGGCCGTGCATCGCCGCGGCGCGAAGCGCGGGACCGTGTCTGCGCTTTCGATCGGAATACCCCAAAGAAACGGGGGGATATAGTTTCCGCTTCAGAAGAAAACGACGGGAACCCACAGTATTTTACTGGCAGAATCTAGCGATAGCGGGGCGCAGCCGACTCAGCTATATTAAAATCATGCAACGAGCGGAGGAACCGAAGTTCAACTGCTCGATGAAGTTGACATTGGATTGCGGATCAATACCGAGATCTCGCGTTTTAGTGGCAACCGGCGTGAGTTTGGCTTCGTCGTCTTCGGCTATTGCAGCATTATCCGGACGATGAGGCAGCACAGGTTCTCCTGGCGTGTCCTGGTGCGGCAGATGTTCCCTCCCTCATCTGCATGCGATGCGCCCTCCTAGCCTCGCTTGTCGATTGACCGGCGAGGCTTTTTTTTTGCAACGACGGCCGTTCGAGCCGATCAGGCCTGGCGCTCGGGGACATGAACGACAAGCCCGTCCAGAGCTTCGCTCATCTTGATCTGACAGGAGAGACGCGAGGTCGGACGCACGTCGTAGGCGAAGTCCAGCATATCCTCTTCCATCGCTTCCGGCGTGCCGACCTGCGCCGCCCAGGCCTCGTCGACATAGACATGACAGGTGGCGCAGGCACAGGCCCCGCCGCACTCCGCCTCGATCCCGGGGACCGAATTGCGGACCGCATTCTCCATGACCGTGGAGCCGTTCTCGACATCGAGTTCGTGGCGCGCGCCGTCAAAGGCTACGATCGTAAGTTTTGTCATTTTTCTTTCCGGAACGAATTGAGGGGCCGGCCGGCTGGCACAGGGCTTGTCAGGACTAGGCGGTGCCCCGGCTTTGAATTCAGGGCACGTTCTTCCAACAAATCAACCGGCCAGTCAACACGATGCGGCCGGTCCGCACAGCCTCAAATTGCCGCGGCGGTCGGGCAGATCGCGTTTAATGATAGGTTTTAAGCCATCCCGCCCAAAAGTGCGCAGCGGTTTTGGGACAACGACATGCACAATAACGACAAGCTGCAGCCAGATCACGTTCATGTTTCTAGGTCGGGGTCGACCGACATGAGCGTGACCGGCCCCAAAAAGTTAGAGCGGGATGCGAGCGGAAAACCGCGCCCGCTTTCCTCACCCCGCTCTTGCGCCCGATAGGTGCGCGCGCTTCAGGTCAACGGCAGAGTTTCAAAACGAAGAGCTCAGCCTCGAGAACGGCAGCGCCGAGAGCGCTCCGCAGAGCAGCATCGGCGGGACATTTCTCGATGGCGGCTGCAGCCTCGGCGACCGCGACCGCACCGACCGCGAGAGCCGCCCCCTTCAGACGGTGGGCCTCCTGGCTGCAGGCCTCTGCGTCACGTTCCGCCATCTCGGCCATCGCCTGGCGTGCCTGACGCGCAAAGAGCTTCAGAACCTCGGTCTCGAGCGCCGTGTCCCCCATCGTCTGTTTGTAGAGATGCGCAAGGTCGATGGGATTCCTGCTCGAGGGAGTGGAACTTGCGGGGATGTCCGGTGCCTCGAAGGCTATCTTGAGTGCCGCCATGGGCTCGCTTCCTACAATCGATTTCGCGTAAACAATCGCACCGTTTTCAAACAGGATTATCGGTGCGCGGCACTGCCATTGACCTAAAACGCGGCGCAATGGAGGCAGAAAAATTGAGGAAATGGTTAACGACCATTAAACCGGCTGATTCCCTTGGCTTTTCGGGTCCCGAGGGCTCGCTTCCGTTAAGAAATCATTAGGATTTTAATGAATGGGGAACGCTCATAATTGTAAGAGCCCGGCTAATGTGTCACTACGATACGATTAGGAACGGGTCCGTATATGAAAATGGCAACTGTTCCGGTGGATAAGCTGCGTCCCAAGGTGTCGCAGGACATAGGCTGCGGCTATCCATCGAGGCGATGTAATGGGTGATCAGTCAATCTGTGGCTTCGTTGCGAAGCTTGGACCTTGCGGTCACCGCCCTGGTTCGGATGTTCTGCTGGGCACCTGGCGGCACAGGAAGACGGCCATCATCGGGCAATAGTAGTGAGGCGTATCCGTATGGCGACGAAGAAGACCAACGAGTCGATCGACGAAAAGGCGTTCCAGGCGCTGGAAGCTGCCCTGAAGATCGACTTTGACGACCTGAAGTCGGCCTTGAACGACGAGACTTCCCTGGACGGGCCGGTGCCGGAAAGTGTGTCCGAGAGCGCCCGCCAGGCCGCCGGTTCCGGTGAGGCCCGCGCCGCACGAACGCAACAGGAAGCTGCGAAGCCCGCGCGCGGCGCCGAAGCACCGCGCAGTTTTGCGAGCGAAATGGCTCCGAAGCAGCCCCCCCTGGCGCCGGCCAACGATGACACGCGCAAATCCCCGGCCGCCATGCTGCGATCGCTGGAGGTCCGCTCGAGCCGCGCGGCAATCCGCGTCGCTGCGATCGTCTCGCTGGTCTGGACAGTGGCCGGACTCGGCGTCGCCCACCTTCTTTATGCGCCCGGGATCTGGCAGATCCG
Source organism: Sinorhizobium sp. 22678 (assembly GCF_052044265.1). Classification (NCBI taxonomy): domain Bacteria; kingdom Pseudomonadati; phylum Pseudomonadota; class Alphaproteobacteria; order Hyphomicrobiales; family Rhizobiaceae; genus Sinorhizobium; species Sinorhizobium sp. 22678. The sequence goes on from NZ_JBQEMS010000010.1 coordinate 264,089, forward strand.
CTCTCTCGGGGATCTCGCGGCAATGCCTGGAGCGATCGGCATCCTGCTCGGCATCGCCCTGCCCGTCATGCTCTTCTTCTCCTTCGCGATCATGATCTCGCGTGCTCAGGAACTGCGCAGCGCCGCGCGTTCGATGGCCGAGGTCGCGATGCGCCTCGCCGAGCCGGAAACCAATGCCGCCGACCGCGTCATGACGGTCGGTCAGGCCGTGCGCCGCGAAGTCTCGGCGATGAACGAGGGCATCGAGCGCACCATCGCCCGGGCAACCGAGCTCGAAGCGCTCGTGCATTCGGAAGTCAGCGCACTCGAGCGCAGCTACAGCGAAAACGAACTGCGTGTCCGCACGCTCGTCCAGGAGCTCGGTCTCGAACGCGAGGCGATCATCGGTCATTCGGATCGGATCCGCACGGCTATCGCTGGCGCGCATACCAAGCTGAAGGACGATCTCGAAACTGCAAGCGAGGACATTGCGTCGCGCATCGCCGTTTCCGGGGAGGCCTTCGCTTCGCTCATCGATACCCGGGCCGCGGCACTTACCGACAAATCGGACCATGCGCTCGAAAATCTGAGCACCATGCTGACCACGCGGACCGACGCATTGCTTTCGGGCCTTACGACCGCCGGAGTGGCGCTCAGCAACGAGTTCGACGCGCGTCTCGATGCACTCAGCGATAACCTGACGCAGCGTGGCGAGCAGTTGCTCAGCCAGTTCGAAACCCGTGCCTCGACGCTCGACGCCAATACCGAGAAGCTCAACGCCGCCCTGAACGAACGCGCCCGTCAGCTCAACGAGACGCTGATCGCCCGCACACGTGACCTCAATGAGAGCCTCAGGATAGGCCAGCAGGCGATTTCCGGCGGTCTCGACGACGTGCTTTCCTCGCTCAACTCGGCCCTTGACGAAAAAGGAGCGAGCTTCCGCCAGAGCCTCAAGTCGAGCGCCGACGACGCCATCATGGATCTCGATCTGCGCGGCGGCTTTTTCGAGGAAAAGCTGCAGACGACGGTCGGCCAACTGGCAAGCGCCTTCGACGAACGCTTCCACGAATTTGCAAGCGCCTTCGACAAGCGGGCCAGCCAGCTCGACACCAAGCTCATGGAAAGCCTCCACCGGATCAACGAGACCGTTTCCGGCGGCTCGGAGGCGATCGGCGGCGCCCTTGACAGCAGCGTGGACAAGATCAATTCGGCGCTGTCCGACCAGTCGCTCACCCTGGCAACGGCGCTCGGCGCGACGCAGGACTTCATCGAGGAGACGATCGGCAGCCGCACCTCCGAGCTCAGCAGCCTGATCGGCAACGCGCACAACCGCATCGAGAGCGTGCTTTCGGACAAGACCGGCTCGCTGATGGGCGCGCTGACCGAAGCGCAGGAGCGCATCGAAAACGGCTTCGGCCAGCGTGCCGATGCGCTTGCCAACGCGCTGACGGCGAGCGAGCGAAGCCTGACGGACGGACTAGACTCCCGTACATCGGCCTTCATCGAGGGCTTGCAGTCTGCTCATGCCCGCATCGAGCAGACTCTTACCGGCTCCACCGACGAGATCACGAGCGCGATCGCCGCAAGCCAGCATCGGCTCGACAACACGCTTTCGGAACGGACCGCCGCGCTGTCGACCGCCCTCGCCTCAGGAACAAGCGTCATCGAAAGCGCCGTCGGCGGCACAGCAGACCGGCTTGAGCGTGTCCTTTCCGAGCGCGGGCAGTCGATCACCGATGCACTGTCCCACCAGACAGCGGCGCTCGACGGCGTGCTCGCCGAGCGCGCGACGCAAATCAATTCCACCATGTCGGCCCGCGCCAGCGAAATGGCTGACTCGCTCAGCCGTCATGCCGAGGACGTCGCCGACAGCTTGACTTTCCGCGCCATGGCGGTCGCCGAGACCATGACCGACCGCGTCGGCGAGATCGAAAACAAGCTTTCGCAGAGCGTCTCCGAAGTCGCCGAAAACCTGGGCGGCCGCGTCAGCCTGATCGCCGATACGCTCACCGATACCAGCGCCCGCATTGCCGAGGACCTGAGCAGCCGAGTCGGAAAGATTTCCGAGACGCTGGCCGGTACCAGCGCCGAAATCGCGGAAGCGCTTACCGCCCGCACGTCGGAAGCAACGGCTTCGCTTGCAGGAAAAGCGGCCGAGATCGAACAGACGCTCACCGGCAGGGCCTCGCACCTTCGCGATACGCTGACGACGACGCACGACGAGATCCGTTCGACGCTCGACGACCGGATCACGGCGATCAACCTTGCCGTCGGCCAGGGCCGCGAGCAGCTGGAAGAACTGCTCTCGGATCAGTCCATGGCGATGGCAACCACCCTGGCGACCAGCGCCAGCATGCTCGAAATGTCGCTGGAAGAGCGCCAGGCATCGATCGCCGGTGCGATCGAGCGCAGCACCGAGGCGCTCGCCGCCCGCACGTCGGAAGCAACCGCATCGCTTGCCGACAAGGCCACCGAGATCGATCGGACGCTCTCCGGCAAGGCCGCGCAGCTGCGCGACACGCTGGCGACCACCCATGAGCAATTGCGCACGACCCTCGACGAGCGGATCAACACCATCAACCTCTCGGTTGGCCAGGGACGCGAGCGGCTCGAAGAGTTGCTGTCCGACCAGTCGATGGCGATGGCCACCACACTGGCGACCAGCGCCAGCATGCTCGAAATGTCGCTGGAAGAGCGCCAGGCATCGATCGCCGGAGCGATCGATCGCAGCGCCGAGGCGCTCGACTCCCGTATGCGCTCGACGACGGGCGAGATTGCGGAACGTCTGGCCGAAACAGCCGGTCAGATCAGTCTGGCGGCCGACACGCTCACCAATCGCGTCGACATTTCGATCAGCGGCGTCAATAGCCGCCTCGACGAAACCGGCGCGCGCATCGAGACAAGCCTCGGTTCGCTCGAAGAACGCATCCGCGGCAGCGTCGGCGACGTCGACGCCATTCTCGGCGAAACCGGCGCACGCATCGAAACGAGCCTCGGCTCCCTCGAAGAGCGCATCCGCGGCAGCGTGGGCGATGTCGACGCCATTCTCGGTGATACCGGCGCACGCATCGAAACGAGCCTCGGCTCCCTCGAGGAGCGCATCCGCGACAGCGTCGGCAGCGTCAATGCGATCGTCGACAATGCCGGCCAGCGGATCGCCGACAGCCTCGGTGAGCGCGCAGGCGAAATCGACCGGATCAGCGAGGCTGCGGCAACGCGCATATCGACTGCCATCGAAGCCGGCACGGGCCGGATCGAGGAGCGGCTCGGCACGATGGATCGGGCCCTCAATATCGGCCTCGACAACGTAAACCGCACGATCGAAGGGAAAGCTGCGGCGCTCGTAACCAGCCTGCGTGGTGCCGTCAGCGACGCCACCCAGGAGATCGACGCGGAAGCCGCCCGGTCGGCCGGGCTCCTGTCCAAGGCCGGCGCCGACTTCGCGGGTGCGCTCGCCGCGAGCAACGCCGAATTTGCATCGTCGATCGAGCAAACCGCATCGGCCACGGCCGCACGCCACGCCGATCTCGCCCGCTCGGTCGCGGAAGCCGCGGACACGGCGACCGCCCGTTTGGCTTCGACCAACAGCCAGATCGCGACCCATGCCAAGAGCATTCAGCAGAGCCTGACCGAGGCGGAGAAAGCGCTCGATGCGCGCGGCCAGTCCATCCGCAGCACGCTCGACGAAAGCACCCGCGAACTCAACTCGATGCTTGCCGGACGCTCGATGGAACTGTCGCGTCTTCTCGACGAGCAGGCTCGCCCTGTCATCGAACAATACGCCGCCACCGGCAAGGAGGCCGCCGAACGCATCGCTTCCCTCACCCAGGAAAGCGCCGACCGCCTGCGTGCCGAAAACGCCGCGCTCATCAACGCCATTACCGAACGGACCGGCGAGACGCTCGACGCCATCTCGTTGCGTGCGGAAGAGACCGCCAAGGCGATGAAAATGGTCGAGAACCGGCTGCAGTCGACGGCCATGGGCCTGATCGATCAGCTTGCGTCGAGCAATTCGGCGATCGCCACGGTCATCGACCAGGCGAGCGGCAATCTCGGAGACATGGACCAGCGGCTCGAGGCGACCGCCGCAAAGGTCTCGGAAACGGCGCGGCAAGCCTCCGACATGCTCTCCACCTCGACCCGCCTGATCGAAGGCAAAGTCGACAAGCTGTCGGACATTTCCTCCTCGACATTGTCGCAGATCGGCGGCATCGTCGGCCGCTTCGAAGACCATTCGAAGGTACTCGGACAGGCTTCCGACCTCCTGGCGGCCGCCCAGTCGAACCTGGTGAGCACGCTCGAAGAGCGCCAGGACGCGCTTCGGACACTCTCGGTCGGCCTCGTCCAGCGTTCGGAGGAGATCGAGCGGACCATGCGCGCTCTCGAGGGCTTCGTCGACGGCGCCTTCCAGCGCGCCGAGGAACGCTCCGGTCAGGTTGCCGGCAATCTGCGCAGCGGGATCCAAACCTCCTTCGCCGATGTGGGCCGACTGCTGTCGAACACCGAACAGCGGGCAACCGAGGCTGCAGAGGCCCTGCGCGATACGCTTGTGAAGGCGAGCGATGAAGCCGCCGCTTCGGTCGAAGGGGTCTTCTCGCAGGCCGAGGAACGTTCACGCCAGATCGCCGACAGACTGCGCTCCGGCGTCGAGACGTCCTTCGCCGACGCAAACAAGACGCTTTCGCAGGTCGAAGGACGTGCACTCAGCGCCTCCGAGGCCCTGCGGCAGGTCATGGCAAAGACCGGCGAGGAAGCCGGCCAGGCGCTCGAAGGCGCGTTCGCCACCGTGGAAGAGCGTGCCAAGGACGCGGCCTCGCGGCTGCGCGGCAGTATCGGTGCGTCGGTCTCCGACGTCGAGCGTATGCTGGCCGAGAGCGGCAAGAAGTCCGATGGCGTCGCAGCACAGTTGCGCGAAGCCGTCCGCCAGGCGATCGAGGATGCGATCGGCCGTTTCAACGGCGCAACCGACGACATCCGTCGTTCCGCCGGCGAAATCCGCAAGGAACTCGACATGACGCGCGAAGAATTGAAGCGCGGCGCCTTCGACCTTCCGGAAGAGGCCAAGGAAAATGCCGCGCTGATGCGGCGCGCCGTCGGCGAACAGATCAAGGCGCTGCAGGAATTGTCCGAGATCATCGGCAAGTCTTCCTCGCAGCTCGAAGTCGCCCAGCCGGTTCGCCAGCAGGAAGCCCCCGCTGCCCCGGCCGCCCGCGTCGTCGCACCGCAAGCCGTCGTACCGCAGTCATCGCTGCCGCAAGCCGCCGTGCCGCAGCCTGCCGCACCTCAGCCGGCTCCGAATGCCGCTCTGCGCGGAAGCCTGGGCATAGAGCAGGCCACCCGCCCGCTGCAACCTGCCCGGCCGCCGGCAACGGAGGAACGCGCCGAAGAGGGCGGCGGCTGGATGCGCGATCTCCTGCGCGCGGCTTCCCGCGAGGAAGAGCCTGCAGCAGCGCGGCCGCGCTCGGCGGAAAGCCAACCGGTGGCAAAAGCCGGCGACAGCCGCAACCCTCGCCATGTGGTCGAGTCGCTGAATTCGCTCTCGGTGGACATCGCGCGTGCAATCGACCACGACGCCTCCGTCGAGCTTTGGCGTCGCTATCAGCGCGGCGAACGGGACGTCTTCACCCGCCGCCTCTACACGCTGAAGGGGCAGCAGACCTTCGACGAAATCAAGCGCAAATACGATCGCGAACCGGAGTTCCGCACCGCCGTCGACCGCTATATCGCCGACTTCGAGAAGCTGCTCGCCGATGTGGCGCGCAACGATCCCGACAAGCGCATCACCCAGACCTACCTGACGTCCGATACGGGCAAGGTCTACACCATGCTTGCCCACGCGGCAGGGCGCTTCAGCTGACACGGACAGCAATCGGTCTCTCGGGAACGGCCTCGTCGCAAGACGGGGCCGTTTCTATTCATCTCTCCTCTTCCTCATCTCTCTCTGTGCTCGTCACGGAGATGAGAGCAGCGCCGCGCCTGCGGCGCGGAAGAGCCTTTCCAGCCCAACGACTTGGTCTGGCTGGATTCCTGTGACAAGCACAGGAATGAGGGACCGGGATGTCCCGCTACTACATCGAAGCGGAGCGAGACGCTGTAAACGGGCCTGGCCCGCGACCTTTCCGCGCCGCCTCGCTATCTTCACGGTTTATGAAACGCGCCGAGGGGTCGCACCCTCTCGACCCTCATCCCTGTGCTTGTCACAGGGATCCAGCAGCGCCGCGTCTGCGGCGCGGGAAGCGTTCTTTCAGCCCAAGGACTTGGGCTGGCTGGATTCCTGTGACGAGCACAGGAATGAGGGACCGGGAAGTGCGGCCACTACATCGAAGCGAAGCGGGACACTGTACCCGGGCCTGGCCCGCGACCTTTCCGCGCCGCCTCGCTATCTTCACGGTTCATGAACCGCGCCGAGGGGTCGCACCCTCTCGACCCTCATCCCTGTGCTTGTCACAGGGATCCAGCAGCGCCGCGTCTGCGGCGCGGGAAGCGTTCTTTCAGCCCGAGGACTTGGGCTGGCTGGATTCCTGTGACAAGCACAGGAATGAGGGACCGAGATGTGCGACTACTACAACTATCGCTTGCGAATATGCGAGGGAATGGTCAGCCTATGACGCAATGAAAGGTTACGTCTACATTCTCGCATCGAGACGCTGTATACGGGCGTGACCCGGGACCTTCCGCGCCGCCTCACGATCTTCACGGTATAGGACGCGCCGAGGGGCCGCACCCTCTCCGCCCTCATCCCTTATGTGGACGGCTCCCCTTTGCAAGTGTTTTTTGCAGATTTTTTGATCGGATCGCTTGCTTCCATATGTTCGGCCTTTCGGTGTGGCCGCACAGGGCCACTG